>JBFFYZ010000445.1:0-1529 GCA_041568895.1 Nitrospiraceae bacterium | reverse complement strand
GGGGTGCAGGAGTTGAGACACCTGATCCAGGAGGCGGAACAGCGTAGGGAGTGGGACCAGCGGCGCACGATCCTGTTCGTGGACGAAATCCATCGCTTCAACAAGGCCCAACAGGATGCCTTTCTTCCCCATGTCGAGCGCGGGACGATCATTCTGCTGGGGGCGACGACCGAAAATCCCTCGTTCGAAGTGATCGCCCCGCTCCTGTCCCGCTCCATGGTGGTTGTGCTGCGTC
The DNA here is from genome assembly GCA_041568895.1 of Nitrospiraceae bacterium. Taxonomy (GTDB): domain Bacteria; phylum Nitrospirota; class Nitrospiria; order Nitrospirales; family Nitrospiraceae; genus JBFFYZ01. The sequence goes on along the minus strand of JBFFYZ010000445.1, from coordinate 1,294 downwards.
CGCTGTCGGACGAGGCGCTCGGCACCATTCTCAATCGGGCGCTGGCCGATCCGGAGCGCGGGCTGGGAAAATTCAGGACGGAGCTGTCACCGGAAGCCCGGCGGCGCCTGATCGGCTTTGGAAACGGAGATGCCCGCACCGCCCTGTCAGCCCTGGAATTCGTCGTGACCCAAACGCCGGCGGCGCCGAAGGGGCGGATCGTCATCGATGAAGCGGCGCTGGATCGGGCCCTGCTCAAAAAATCGCTGCGCTATGACCGGACGGGGGAAGAGCATTACAACCTCATCTCCGCCTACATCAAAAGCCTGCGGGATTCGGATGCCGACGGCGCGCTCTATTGGCTGGCTCGGATGCTGGAAGGTGGGGAAGACCCCAAGTTCATTGCCCGCCGCATGGTGATCTTTGCGTCGGAGGACATCGGCAATGCCGACCCGCTGGCCCTGGTCCTGGCGACCGCCGTCTTCCAGGCGGTGGAAAAGGTGGGACTGCCGGAAGCCCAGATCAACCTGGCCCACGGTACGACTTATTTGGCATCACGGCCCAAGGACAATGCCGCCTATGTCGGGTTGCTGGAAGCTCTGCAGGATGCCCGTGCCTTCGGGAATCTGGAGGTGCCGCTTCACCTGCGGAACGCGGTGACGTCGCTCATGCGGGATCTGGGCTATGGCCAAGGCTATCGGTATGTCCACGAGGATCCCGGCGCCAAGAAAGAGCAGCCCCATCTGCCGGAACCCCTGCGAGGGAAGCGGTACTACCGCCCGAAGTCCTCGTAAAATTAAGGTAAAATCAGGTGGGTGGACAAGCCGGGTACTTTGGCTATACTCTTGGTCACTGAAGGACTTATCGTAAAAAACATATCAAAATAGGACGGATCTAGGGATACCGGACATGGGACCCACCAGCAAACCTCCCACAGGAAAATCCGACGCCAAAGCTGACGCCAATGCCGATGATCGGCGGCGGCAACTGCGGACCACCCTGGTGGGCTCCGCGTTGATCTCTCCGAAGGCCAGTGCGGGGCCGGCGTTGACCGCCGTGCTCGATAACGCCAACCGGCTTGGCGCGGGATTGCACGCCAAGGAACCGCTCAAGGCCTCCCTGCCGGTGACCGTGACGATCGCGTTTCTGGACAAGCAGGGGAACGATCAGCAGGAAAAACTGCCGGGCACCGTGGCGTGGGTGAAGCCGTGGGAGAAAGGCTACCTGATCGGGGTGGTCTGGGACCAGATCGTGACGAAAGAGAAGAACCCCTGGCTCTCGTCGTATCTCGATGAGGCGCTCAGAGAAACCGCCT
>JBFFYZ010000444.1:0-1735 GCA_041568895.1 Nitrospiraceae bacterium | reverse complement strand
GTTGACCCACCCCAATCTCATTGCTTGCTCATTGCCTGACCCGGTTAGCCGCCCACACCAGACTTCTCCCGCACCGCGCACCCATGGGACGCGCCAGGGCACTCGGCAAAGGCTCAGTGTACCATCACCGTTAGCGTGGCGCCATTCTACACCAAGGTCTTGGCACCCTTCAAATCACGGGCGTCTTCGGTGGCCGCCCCGGGGATGGCCGTGGTGCCCAGGAAAACACCTGCTTGTGTCCCCGCGCAGACGCGGCCGACGTCCTCGGAGGCGGCTGCGTCTAATCCTCCCTCCCCCACCCGAAAAAAAAAGGCAGAGGAAGGAGCTTCCTCTGCCTTTCTATTCGCGAAATGGCCGCTACTCTGGAGCGACCCTGTCGCTCTCAATGCAGCCGTGAACCACGGACTGCCGTGTTATTCTACCTTCTTCGCCCACTTCTCACAGAAGGTGCGCTCGTAGTTGATGATGAACCACGCCTCCTCTTCCGTGATCGCCGACGGAATCAGGGACACCATCCCGGTGCCGGGGCTGCCGTTCTTGATCACCCAGAAGAGCTCGCCGTCCTTCCGCTTCTTGTGGAACTTGCAGTTGGTGAAGTTGCGCGGGCTGGGATTCAGCACCTTGCCGGCGGGACCCATGCCGTCACCGTCCTTACCATGGCAGTTGAAGCAGGTTCCCTTCCCTTCGAACAGCGCCTTTCCCTTTGCGACGTTCTCCTTGGTCATGGCGACGGGGTTCTTCATCTTCTTGGCCTCTTTCCGCTGGTCGGCGGGAACACGCGGCTTCAGCGGATCCTTCTCCGCGGCCATGGCCAGGCTCGCGCCCATAAACAAGACTGCCGTGAACAAACCCACGGACTTAAGAAAATTGCCCATCACTGCCTCCTCCTTTGTGCTGCCTACAGGACGATCATTGCGCGGGATCGGACTCAGACAAGTCAGAAAATATAGCAACGCCTCTTCGCGCTTGTCAACATGCGCCTCTGGGGGCACCGACAGGTCAAACGCCTGTCGATGATTCCGGCGGAGCCACCACCCTGGCAAGGAACCCGTCGAGGAAGTCCGCCACCTTCTCCGTCATCCGTTCTGCTGTGGCCACGACCGCGCGATGGGATCCCGTCGCGTCGACGGGCACGCCGGCTTGATTCGTGATCAGGGCGAACGCCATGACACGGAGTCGCAGGGCGCGCGCCACGATCACCTCGGGCACCGTTGACATGCTGACGGCATCGGCCCCCAAGCGGCGCAACATGGCAGCCTCGGCGGGTGTTTCGTAGGTTGGGCCGGTCACACAGGCCAAGACACCTCGTCGAAGTGGCACGCCGATGGAGGCGGCGTGGGATTCGGCCAAGTCCAGGAGCGATGGATCGTAGGCCCTCGCCATCTCCACGAACCCGTCGACGCCATTCAATTCTCGACTCAGCCCAATCAGTGGATTATCTCCCATCAGATTGAGGTGGTCGTGGATCAACATGAGCTGTCCGGCCGGGATGTCCGCCAGGGCGCCCGCGGCGCAGGACAAAATCAGCGTGTCGATACCCAAGGCGCCGAGGATTCTGACCGGCCGAGTCACCTCTTCGAGCGATCGGCCCTCGTAGCGGTGGATCCGCCCCTGCATGAAGACGGCCGCTGTCCCCGTTGCGGCCGAGAAGACCAACCGGCCCCGATGCCCCTCAACCGTACAGGGCGGAAACCCGGGAATGTCCGGATAGTCGATGGCGAGCTTGGAGGGGTGT
>JBFFYZ010000443.1:0-1741 GCA_041568895.1 Nitrospiraceae bacterium | reverse complement strand
GAACGATTGGTCTGCCAACAGTGCGGGTTCATTTTCTTTTTGGATCCGAAAGTCGCCGTCGGCACGATCGTGCCCCTCGACGGCGGGTTGGTCCTGCTCCGGCGAGGAATCGAACCGGCCTACGGCAAGTGGGTCTTTCCGGGTGGATTTGTGGATCGGGGCGAGCGGGTCGAAGAGGCCGCCATCCGGGAAACCCGGGAAGAATGCACGCTGGTCGTGCGGCTCACCCGACTGCTCAATATTTATTCCTACCCCAACCATCCGGTGATCATCATCGTGTATGTCGGCGAGGCGGTGGAAGGCTCCGTGGCCGCCGGCGATGAAACCTTGGAGGCCAGGACCTTCACTCCGGAGTCGATCCCTTGGGACGAGTTGGCCTTTCCCAGTACGGCTCACGCCCTCAAGGACTACCTGGCCGGGCCCTAATCCGTGCGGTCCATTGGTTCTTCTCCCCCCGAAATATCCCGGACCCGTCTTTGTATTCCTTGACTGGTCTCTTTTCAGACGGCTATAATTCCCCCGTCCCTACGGAAAGTTTTCCTTTGTAAAGTTGCGAGGATAGATACACATGCCGGTCATGTTTTTTATGACCACCATGGGGCTGTACCTTGTGGGCACCACCTCGTTCCTCGCCTACCTGTTGCGGCGGTCCGAGGCTCTTTCCAAAGTCTCTTTAGGGGTCACGGCTCTCGGATTTCTGTTTCATACCTTGGCCTTGGGGTCCCGGATGATGGCGTCCGGTCAGGTTCCCCTGACCAGTTTCCATGAAGCCATGACCTTTTTCTCCTGGGCGCTGATCCTGGTCTTTCTGGTCGTGGAGATTCGCCAACGGATTCACGTCCTTGGCTCGTTCATCCTTCCGCTGGCGCTGATCTCCCTGCTGTCGGCCGCCGCCCTGCCCAAAGAAGTCCCGACCCTGCAGCCGGCGGTGGGGACGGTCTGGGTCCATGTGACCCTGAGCATGTTGGGCACCGTAGGATTCGCCGTCGCGTTCGTCGCCGGCCTCATGTATCTCATTCAGGACGGCTTGTTGAAATCCAAGCGCTTCAACGTGCTGTACGCCAAGCTGCCGCCGCTGGATTATCTGGATCACCTGAATCAGCAGTCCATTGTCTTCGGGTTTCCCCTCCTCACCCTCGGGATCATCGCCGGCGCCATTTCGGGTGTCTTTGCGAAGGGGGCCCTGTTGAGTTGGAATCCCGAGCAGACCTGGGCCTTGGTCACCTGGGTGTTTTACTTCGTCGTGCTGATCGGCCGCATCACGGTCGGTTGGCGGGCCAAGCGGGCCGCGTACCTGACCATTATCGGCTTCGCGGGGGTCGTGCTGACCTTTATCGGAGTCGTGCTGAAGAGTCACGGGCCGGTTACATAGGCGTGAAATGGACACGATCATCGTCGTTGGCCTGAGCCACAAGACCGCCCCGGTCGAATTGCGCGAACGTCTTGCCGTCCCTGAAAGTCGCCTGGGCGAGGCCCTCTGTCGCCTCTGCTCCTACCCGGCCATTCGGGAAGGGCTTCTGCTCTCCACCTGCAACCGGGTCGAAGTCTATGCAGTCGTAGAGGAGGTGGAAGCCGGATATGCCAGCGTCCAGGAATTTCTGGCCGATTCCCACATGTCCCTGTCCTCCGAGGAGCTGACGCCCCATCTGTACTGGTACACCGGAGACCGCGCAATCAGCCACCTGTTCCGGGTGGCGGCCAGCCTGGACTCCATGATCGTGGGGGAGCCGCAGATCCTGGG
>JBFFYZ010000442.1:0-1834 GCA_041568895.1 Nitrospiraceae bacterium | reverse complement strand
CTGGGCCTGCTTGGCGTAGTAGCGGTAGTCATTGTGGGAGTGCTTGAGAAGGACGGAATAAAACATCTCCGCCGCGACTTCAGGCTGGCCCATGGTCATGGCGGTCTGCCCGGTGTAGAGAGTGCAGGCGGCAGCCATGGCCCGGGGGTCCACGGCCAATCGAGTCGGTTGCGGAGACACGAACTGTTGAATCGGGGCGGGAAGCGACGGCACCGCCAATAGAGCGGCGACCTGGCGATCGGAGGCGGTCGTCAGCCTGACAACGGCCTGTTGCATGCTGGTCAGGTCCGTGCCGGACTGGCAGGAACTGTAGGTGGTCCACAGGTCCATGAAACCGGCGTTGTCAAAGGTGGCCTCGGCTTTCAGAGCCGGGGCGGAGCCAAAGGAAAGGAGGCCGGTCTTATCAAAAGACTGGCAGCCACCCAAGAACAGGACTAACCCACCCAATATCAACGCCCGCTTGGTTCTCACCGCTAATTCTTCCAATCCCTTCATTCCCCGTCACCCCTCTACGGTTCGTTCCCGTTTCCTTACTTTTGGCGAAGGCCACCCGATATAGTAGCAATCTATGTGCCTATAAATGAAGGAAATTTGAGATCATAAGTCTTTGAAATTTAAAGTAATAAAATTGATGTCATAAAATTATTCACCGAGTCTGTTGTAATTCCTCAACCGCTGTGTGGTTTTTCACACGCCAAAACGCCCCTTTATCGGGAACGTGGCCTGAGCGTGTCATCCTCGTATTGGGAAAAGAGCCGCTTCGTTTCCGGGTGTACCTGACTGCCGTGCCCATGGATGCCCTTGGGAATCTCTACGGTTCGAAACAGGGGGGAGAGCCTTCCATTCGGGTGGAGGTAGCCGGCCCGGAGAGGAACCGACCGGCGGTGGTGGCGCACCAGATGGCAGGTGGCCGGTCTGATACTGGTCAACCAGGCGGCGATGTCCTGGGGGTTGCCGATCGAAGCGGACAGCAAGAGGAGGCGGGCCTGCGTCGGGCAGAAGATGATCGTTTCCTCCCAAACCACGCCGCGCTCCGGATCCGCCAGGTATTGGAACTCGTCCATGATCACGAGCCCCAGGGTGTCCAACCGGACGTCAATCTCCCCCCCTGCCGCGTCATAGAGCAGGTTCCGAAGGATTTCCGTGGTCATAATCAGGAGCGGAGCCTGGGGATTGTCCTTCCGGTCTCCGGTCAGGATGCCCACCTGGTCGGCCCCGAAAATCTTCGTGAACTCCGTGAACTTGGTGTTGGAGAGGGCCTTGAGGGGCGAGGTGTAGATCACTGTACAGTCGGCGGCGATGGCCCGTTTGGCGGCCTGGACGGCCACATAGGTCTTGCCGCTCCCGGTGGGTACGCTGACGATGACGTCCTCTGATTCCAGATAGCCGAGGGCTTCTTCCTGCCAGGGGTCCGGGACAAAGGGCCGGGGTTCCGGCAGACCGAGACCACTCAGAAACGCCGAAAGCTCCGCCGCCGGGGTGGAAGATTCTCCTTCCCAGGGACCGGGGCCAGGGGTGCCTGGCTGCCTGCGATGGTCTGTCCGGGGTGGAGCGAGGGGTCTGCGCGGAGGAGCGCCGGCGGAGGGTTGGGGCCCGGTCCCGTCTTGCATGAGGGCGTGCAGGTCGGATTCCAGCCCGGCTCGGTTTTGGACCGAGTGCCGAAGCAGGGCTTCGATCAGGCGGCGCTTGCCCAGCCGGAAATGCCGGTGGATGCGCCCGCGCGCCAGCTGATGCAGGCGGCCGACCGGCTGCTGCGCGAGAAGCTTTTCCAGTTCATCCGTGGTCATGCTTTTCGTGACTCGTCACACCTCACGGTAATTCCTCGAGCACGCTG
>JBFFYZ010000441.1:0-1851 GCA_041568895.1 Nitrospiraceae bacterium | reverse complement strand
GCTCCCTCCTCCCACTGCTCCGTGGTATAGCCCAACCGCCTGGCCAGAAAGATCAACTCGTGTGATTCGGGGAGGGGCAGCACCAGGTCTTGGGCGTTGCCGCGGACGATGCGGAGTCCGTCAATCAGCGTTCTCAGAAACAGATAGGCCTCCTGCATGCTGGTCGACTCGGCGGCGGTCAAGATGCCGGACGCTCCCAGTGCCGTCAACGCCTCCACGGTGTTCGGGGTGCGAAGGCGTGGGTTCGCCCGGCCATGCATCAGTTGGAGGTATTGGACCGCATACTCGATGTCGATCAGGCCACCGGGTGAGTATTTCACGTTGGTCGAGCCCGGCTCTGCCAATTCCTTGACCTGCCGGCGGCGGAGATCCAGGGCGGTCGCCATATCCCAGGGCTGGTCGCTGTACACGAATCCGTCCCGGTGGGTTTCCACCTCACGCCCCAACCGCTCGTCGCCCGCCACGTACCGGAGCTTGATCAAAGCCTGCCGCTCGAAGGGCGCACTGAGCCCCGAGGGGCTGTAGTACTTGCGGATCTCCTCCACAGCGTTGGCCAGCAGCCCTTTTCCACCATGAGGGCGGAGGCGGACATCCAGGTGAAAGATGCCTTCCTGCTTCGCCTCGATCCACTGGAGCAGGGTCTGGGTGACGCGCTCGAAGAATTCGCTGTTCGAGAGGGAGCGGCGCCCCGCCGTATGTCCGGCTCCCCCGTAGACGAACAAGACTTCGATGTCGGAGGCGTACCCCAATTCCCGACCACCGAACTTGCCGAGACCGAAGACGGAGAAGGGGCAGGCGGTGCCATTGGCCAGACGGGGGGCTCCGTGGGCGCGCACCAGCTTTGCCTGGCAGTCGCTGACGGCCTGCCCCACCACCACCTCGGCCAAATCGGTCAGCGCCCGGGAGAACTCCTGCAGGGTGGTGGCGGAATCCAGCAGGTGCTTCATGTCGATCCTGAACATTTCCTCGTCCTTGAACTGATTCAGGGCGCGCCGCCGGAGGTCGTCATTCCGGGCCCGGCCGATCCGTCGTCGGAGATCCCGCTCCAGTCGGGAACGGGGCCGAATCAGCGGACCCTCGCGGTATTCATCCAACATGGGCAGCAGGTTGGCGTGTTGGCGCCGCAGGAAGTCCTCCCAGAGGAAATCACTGGTGCCGAGCAGGCGGGCCAGCAGGGTCAGGGTTTTCTTATCCCGAAGGAAAGCCGGGGCCTTTCCGCCTCGAAGGTCGGTGAGGGTGCGGTCCAAGAACCGGTCGAAGTACTCGATCGCCTTCGCGGGATCGGGGGCAGAAGTCAGGAAATGGGTGAACTGCTTGATCAGGACGGCCGTCACTCGAAGTTCCTGTTGCTCGGCCGAGTCTTGGAGTTTGGCTCCATGGCGATTGCGGACGTAAAAGCGATCACGAAGCTCGGTCCCTACGTGCTCGAACCGCGCTTTCCTGATGTACAGCCCCCGCATCGTCAGGGCATTGGCAAAGGCGTAGAGAAAGGCCGGCGTGTCGACCGACCGGATATCCATCACGGTGTCGTGGGGAGAGAGGTGATTGTCGAACCGGATCTGGACCGGCTGGAGCAGTCCCGTAAACGTTCCCTTGGCTCGTCCCAGGGTTTCAACCAGCCGGCGGTTCACCCGGTTTCTGGCCTCCTGGTACCGCTGGGCGTCCAGGAGCCGAATCAGGTCTTGTAGTTCATGGATGAACCGCCGCTGGTCGTCCGGCGTAAAGGAAAGGTCGGGGAGTGGCCGTACGCGGAAGAGATCCACGATTTTTTTCCGAGAGAGGCCCGGTTTGACCCGGCTTCTCCGCCGGACGGGCCCCTCGGGGGAACGAAGAGCGGGAGCACCTTCGGCT
>JBFFYZ010000440.1:0-1868 GCA_041568895.1 Nitrospiraceae bacterium | reverse complement strand
CTGGAGCGGACCGAGGAGGTCAGCACCGACTTGTACCGCGCCGTTTTCACCAATCGCGGCGCCACGCTCCGTTCCTGGGAGCTCATACGCTACCGCACGGCTGACCCCCAGGATCAGCGACCTATTCAATTGGTCTACTCGGAGGGGCAGTTTCCCGGCCCCCTCTCGCTGGAGGTCCCCGATCCGGAAACCACCAAGGCTTTGCAGGGGGGCCTGTACGCGGTCGAGCGCGACTTCAACACCCTGGATGCGTCGCATCCCACCGGCCATCTCACGTTTACCTACCGGATGCCCGACACCGACCTGCGCGTGCAAAAGCGACTGACCTTCTATTACGACCAGTACCTCGTCGACATCGAAGTTCGTGTGGAGGGGGTGACGGATTCCTTCCAGGTCGGACTGGGAACCAATTTCGGCATCGTGGAATGGGGGGAAGGCTTTATCGGCCTGATCGGTGCCGCCACCATGGTGGACGATCAGTTGCAGAAAGACACCCCGGAAAGTCGGGTGGTGCATGACGGGCAGGTCCGATGGGTGGCCCTGCAGGATAAATATTTCCTTAGCGTCCTTCTACCCGCCGGCGGCAATGCGGCGGTGGTCAAGCCGGAAGGCGAAAAAATTCTTTCCGCCGGGGTGCGGTTCGCCGCCGATGCAGGAACAACCGCCGTATCGCTTCAACTGTACGCCGGTCCGAAGAAATTCGATACCCTGAAGGCCCTCAAGGTAGGGCTCGAGGACACTATTGATTTCGGCTGGTTCATTTACGGGAGCTGGGGCATCGTCAAGGCCGTGGCCAAGCCGCTGTTCTATGTCCTCCGGTTTCTCTATGACTTCACCCAGAACTACGGGCTGTCAATCATCCTGCTCACCGTTGGGATCAAACTGCTGTTCGTGCCGCTCCAGTACAAAAGCTACAAATCCATGAAGGACATGCAGGTCGTCCAACCGAAGGTGGTCGCCCTCCAGGCCAAGTACAAGGATGATCGGGAGCGACTCAACAAGGAACTGATCAAACTCTACAAGGATCACAAGGTGAACCCGGTGGGGGGCTGCCTGCCGATGCTGTTGCAAATGCCGGTGTTCGTGGCCCTCTTCAACATTCTCTACATGACCATCGACCTTCGTCAGGCTCCCTTTATTCTCTGGATCACGGATTTGTCCGTGCAGGACCCCTATTACGTCCTGCCGGTCCTGATGGGATTGTCCATGGTGGTGCAACAAAAGATCATGCCGACGACCATGGATCCGACCCAAGCCAAAATCATGCTCTTTTTGCCGGCTTTTCTCACCATCCTGTTCCTGACCTTTCCCGCCGGGCTGGTGCTGTATTGGTTGACGAACAACGTGCTGACCATTACCCAGCAGTTTGTCACCGACCGGTATATCTTCAAGAAGCCCACCTTCACCTCAGGAAGCGAGCCGTCGGCTCCCAGCGGGACCGAGACGGAGACCGGCGACGGCCAGAGGCCGACGGGCAAGGGAAAGAAAAAGAAAGGAAAAGATCAAGCCCGCGAGCGCGCTGAGCAGGATGGGCAGCAGGAAGATCATCCGAAACCTCAAAAGGCCGAAACCGACAGCCCGATCAATACCGGGTGAGGCCAACTATGCAGGGAGCGGTGGAAGAGACGATCTGCGCGATCGCCACCCCGTTGGGTGAGGGGGGCATCGGAATCGTCCGCCTCAGCGGGACCAAGGCCCTGGATGTCGCCAGCGGGGTGGTTCGGTTTTCGGCAGGCCGGGCCCTGAGCTCCCTTCCAAACCGTCGAATGGCCCTGGCCCAACTGCTGGACTCCCCGGGCGGATCACGTTCCACTCCGGACTCCTCTCAGGCCCCTCCCCTCGATGAAGCCTTGGTCGTGGTCATGCGG
>JBFFYZ010000439.1:0-1888 GCA_041568895.1 Nitrospiraceae bacterium | reverse complement strand
CGGATGGGATTGGTGAGTTGCTCATCCGCCTGAAGCGCGGTGATCCCGGCCTCTTGCACCGCCTGGAACACCCCGGAATCGAGGTTGCTCTTCACCTTGATGAGTCCCCCCACGGCTTGCTTGTTGCCAACGGCGAACCCGAGGCGCCAGCCGGTCATGTTGAAGGTTTTGGAGAGGGAGTGAAATTCGAGGCCCACCTCCTTGGCGCCGTCCACTTCCAAAAAGCTCGCGGGGCGCCGGCCGTCGTAATAAATCTCCGAGTACGCCGCGTCATGGCAGACGATGATTTTGTTTTTTCGCGCGAAGGCGACAACCTGCGTAAAATACTCTTTGCTCATCACGACCGACGTCGGATTGTTCGGCGAGTTGAGGAACATCAGCTTCGCCTTCCTGGCCACGCTTGCCGGGATAGCCTTCAGGTCCGGGAGGAAGCCATTCTTTTTTACCAGCGGCATGACGTGCGGCACGCCGCCTGCGAAGGTGGTCCCTACCGGATAGACCGGATAGCCGGGGCTCGGACAGAGCACGACATCGCCGGGGTCCACGAAGGCCAACGGCACGTGTCCGATTCCTTCCTTAGAGCCGATCAACGTGACGACCTCCGAGGCCGGATCCAGCGACACCCCGAACCGCCGCTTGTACCAGCCTGCCACCGCCTGCCGGAAGGTGAGCAGGCCGTCATAAGAAGGATACTGATGGTTCTTCGGATCGGCGGCGGCCTGCTTGAGACGTTCGATGATCGGCGTCGGGGTCGGGAGGTCGGGGTCGCCGATCCCCAGGTTGATGATGTCCACCCCACGGGCAATCGCCTTCTGCTTCATCTCGTCGATCGCCGCAAATAAATAGGGGGGAAGGCTCTTGATACGGCCTGCGTATTCGATCGGAAACCCAGCCATTCCTGCTCCTTTCTCCTCTTATGATTGGAGTAAAAAAACAATCCGCCGCCGGCCCGGACCGGCCTCAACGGCGGAGGGGTTAGACTACAAGAGATGAAGGAAGACAATCAATGCGGAGCCGATTCCATGCCCGATGGCTGGAATCAGAAATAGGATCCTCGCTTGCCCTTGTGGCGCGTCCGGAACCGGGGACATCTCTCATACCCCCAAACGATCAGAAATCATTGCCAAATTCAGGTTTTCTGTTTACCGTCATGAAGGTCTGGAAAGATCTGAAATGACGTTCCTGCGTATCATTGGCATTACCCTCCCCCAGGTGCTCGCCCTGCTCCTTGTCGGTGGGTGGTTGGATGTATTCGGCGGATGGAATCATACCGATGCAGCGTTTGGGACCTTGATCCTTCTTTTCTTGTTCTCCCCCCTCATGGCTCTCAGTTTGTTGGTCGCCGAACTGCTCACCTATCGCAGGCTCAAGAAGGCGGGACAAACCAGCCCGTCATTCTCCATGCCGGGTCTCGCGATGTTCCTGGTGTTCGAGTCATTCGCGATCAACCTGTTCATTCTGTCCCAAGTCCGGATGCATTAGCGGTTTGGGAGGGTTCCGAGAAAAGTATGAACCGAACTATCACCATTCAAGCGACGTCCTCGGCTCTTGTCGGTGGGCTGATCTGGGCAATCTCGCCGTGGATCACCGGGAGGGCTGAGCCCTGGGATGCCGACAGTCCCTACTATCTAGTGGCCTTGCTGACTGGCGGGATGGTACTGGGCTTCACCTGGCCAAAAAAATTGTGGATCGTTTTTCTCGGCATCTGGCTGGGCCAGCTCGCTTACATGGCCCTGTTTCTACCCCTCGGGCCCCTGGTCGTGCTCGGAGTGGGATTTTCGGGAGGGTTTAGCCTCGTGACGTTCGCAGGAGCAGCGCTCAGCGCGGCCGTGAGAAAGCGATTCTTTCCCGGTGAAGGCACCACATGAGGAAGGCGCCTTGCACGTCG
>JBFFYZ010000438.1:0-1893 GCA_041568895.1 Nitrospiraceae bacterium | reverse complement strand
GACGCGGCCGCGTTGGAGTTTATGGAGGGGGACAAGAAAGCCCACTTTGCCCACGGACAACCCATGGCCCAGGTGGAGGGTGGCCCCGTCAATATTTGGTATTGGAAGAATAAAAGCGCCAAGGCTCTGGACATGAATGCCAAGGGATTCGGCACTCTCACGGTCCAGGAGAAACAGGATGTGACGGCGAAGGGTCTCTACCAGGACGGGACCTGGAAGGTCGTGTTTGCCCGGGCCTTGTCGACCGGCGATGCGGAACATGACACTCAGATCAAGCCCGGAGATTTCATCAATATCGCCTTTGCCATCTGGGACGGCAAGCGGCTGGAAAGCGGGGACTTGAAGGAAAAGGGGTCGCAAAAGGCGGTCTCCTCCTGGTGGTATTTTCAGGCCGAGCCGCCCCCGGACTATTCCGGCTACATCTACGCCGGACTGGCCATTGGGCTCGCGGTGGGATTCGAATTGGTGATCATCCGGAAACTCAGGAAAGGGTCGGCGTCATGAGGGCGCGAAGAAGGGTGGGAGGACGGGTGCGAAGAATTGGGCTGATTGCTGCGATCCTGGGGCTCACGGCTGCCGTCGGCGCTGGGTGCGCGTTTTTCCAGAGCGAGCATGAGGCCAAGGGGCAGCACCTGTATCGGCACTACTGCATGCATTGCCACGGCGAGAATGGCCGGCAGAACGAGGGCTTCAACTGGATGTCCATGCCGGATCCCCGTCCGAAAGACCTGGCCGCGAAGGCCGAAATGAGCACCTTCTCCGACGAGGAAATCTTCCATACCATTTACCGGGACATGAAGGATACCACCCCGGAGGTAGGCGATAAGATCGGAGACGAGGAGTTTGCGGTACCGACCATGCCCACCTTTAAGTACACCCTTTCCGAAGAGGAAATCTGGTCCATCGTCGCCTACGTCCGAACCCTTCATGGAAAGAAATTGGAGTTTGATCTGGCCGGACGGAAAAAGGAGCTTCAGGATCGGGTCCAGGCGACGCAGCAGCAGTTTAACCAGGCCCAGAAAACGATGGAAACTGCCCAACAAAAGGCCGAGCAGGAAGCGGAGCAGAAAGGCGTTGACGTGGCCGACGACGCCACCATCCGGGAAGAGGAGGCGTTTGCCAAGGCCGCCAAGGAACTGGAAGTGGCCAAGTCCGCCCTGGCCAATTTTACGGGCAGGCCCAAACTGTCTCCCATTGCGAGGCCGGACTTGACCGTGAAGCCGGAGGAGGCCAAGCGTCTGGCTGACCTTGGCAAGCGGCTCTATTGGAACAAGTACGGCTGTAATGCGTGCCACCAGGTGGCCGAGAAGGGGGGGCTGGTCGGACCCGCGCTCGACCGGGCTGGATTCCGGCTCAATTCCACCTGGGTCTATCGCTGGATTAAGTATCCCCAAGCCATGAAGGCCGAAACGCGGATGCCCAACCTCGGCCTCAGCGACGCCGATGCCAAGGCGGTGACCCTCTATCTCGCCACGCTCCGTGCCCCCAAGCCCGATCAACCACTGGCAGGCCAGCAGACGAGTGCGGGTTCAGGGGACGGCATGGTTGTCGCAACGGGTGAGGCTAAAGCTTCCGCCGGCAAAGAGTAAGGTTCGCCGGCATTCTGTCCGCCTCGCTTTCCATCCCGGGTTTGCGGTCGAGATAGGAGAGTCCCCTCAGCTGATTTTCGGTTCCTCTGGCCTCAATCTGGTGTGCTTCCCATTTCGTCGAAGAAGCCTGACGACCTTCCGGAGTGATCATTGAGTCCCCTTCGCGTCCCTCGCATAGCCTGTACCGTCCTCTGGGCGTTGGTGGGCACTTTCCCCTGGTTTGGTTGTGCGACCAAAGGCGATCTCGAGCAGTTAAAGCAGGAGATCCAGGCGTCCAGCAGCCGGGTCGAGGCCCTGAAGGGGG
>JBFFYZ010000437.1:0-1909 GCA_041568895.1 Nitrospiraceae bacterium | reverse complement strand
GATCCCGCCCACCAGGCCCGGATGGCCCAGGTCCTCGAGCGGGTCGGCGTGGATTTTGTCTGCCTGATTAATTCCGTCGGCAATGGTCTGCTGGTGGACCCCGAAAAGGAATCCGCTGTCATCAAGCCCAAGGGGGGATTCGGAGGTTTGGGGGGAGCCCTGATCAAACCCGTCGCCCTGGCCAACGTCCGGGCCTTCTGGAAGCTGTTTCAAGGCCGGCTCCCTATCATTGGGACCGGGGGCGTAATGACCGGCACGGACGCCTTCGAGCACTTCCTGTGCGGTGCCTCAGCGGTTCAGATCGGTACGATTTTGGTTGACGAGGGGCTTACCGCGTTTGAACGGCTGGAGCAGGAACTGGGAGCACTCCTTGAGAAGAAGGGGTATGAGTCTCCCCTGGCCTGCCGGGGAAAGCTTAAGGAGCTGTAACCTCCTACCGCGTCGCAAAACTCTTGGGCAAGAGTCGCTGGGCAAGGGCCTGGCGGAGCAGTTGCGCCACGTTTCGCACCCTCAAGCGCCGCATCAAGTTAAACCGGTGGACTTCCACCGTCCTGACGCTGATCTCGAGGTGGTCGGCAATCTCCCGGTTCGTGAGGCCTTGGGCGACCAGGCGCAGGATTTCCTTTTGCCGTGGTGTCAAGCTGCGGGAGTCCGAGGTCCGGCCCCTGGCTCGTTTTCTTTGTCCTCTCCGGGATTTTTTCATGGCCAGTTCCGGCCCGAAGGGAATGCAGGGCCTAAATTTTAATGGGACGCCACTCTAGCAGAATCGTAAGGGCCTGTAAATACGCAATTCGCAGATTTCATTACGAGAAATTTTCGTGAGGGTATGCACGATGGTTCGGGTCCTTAGGCTGATCGGGCTCCGGCATCTCCGGGAGCGACCCCTGCGAACCCTTCTGACGATATCAGGAATTGCCTTGGGAGTGGCGGTCTCCGTGGCTATCAGGACGGCCAATGTGGACGTGTTGAAATCCTTCGAGGAGGCAGTACTCACCGTGGCCGGGAAGGCTACACTGGAGGTGTCCGGCAGGGCGCTGAAAATGGACGAACAGGTGATCGCGATCCTGAGGCGCCATCCTGCTGTGGTTGCGGCGACCCCTATCCTCCAAGATGTAGGGATAGTCTTGGATGGCAGCCACAAGGGGCAGACCGTGGTGCTCATGGGGCTCGATTTGTTGGAGGCGGCGGACCTTAAGGGGTTTCAGATCCAAGGCGAACCGGGCAAGGTGTCTTCCATCCAGGACCTGCTCGACAGAAACGGGGTGTTCCTCGGCACCAGGTTGGCCGACGACCTGGGGCTGGTGGCTGGGAACGAGTTGAGCCTGTACCTTGGCAGCCAGGTGCATCGCCTCCACGTGCTCGGTGTGATTGCGCCCGAGGCCGGCGTGCGGTCGGTCTGGAGTGACGTGGCCGTGATGGACATTGCTGCGGCCCAACCTCTCTTCGAGGCGATCGGGCTGTTGGACCGAATCGACTTGGTGACTGCGCCGGAGCGGTCGGTCGACGAGCTTCAGCGGGAGCTTCAGGGCCTCCTTCCGGCTGGCCTCACGGTCCGCCGCCCTTCGCATCGAACCGAACAGGTGGAACGGATGGTCCGGGCGTTCCAATTGAACCTGACCACCCTGAGCGGCGTGGGGCTCTTAGTGGGATTGCTCCTGGTGTACAACACGGTGTCGTTTAACGTCGTCCAGCGCCGGCGGGAGATCGGGATCTTTCGCGTGCTGGGCATGTCGCGGGGAGGCATCGCGTGGCTATTTTTGGCGGAGGCGGGACTCATGGGGGCGGCCGGAGGCCTGGCCGGGATCGCGTTGGGAGTCGTCCTTGCGAAAAGTCTGGTCGGCTTGATGACCCGGACGGTCTCCGACCTCTATGTTCCAGTGCCGGCGATGGGAGGGGGCGCCCTGGGCGT
>JBFFYZ010000436.1:0-1984 GCA_041568895.1 Nitrospiraceae bacterium | reverse complement strand
TTCCAGGCTTCTATGAAGGCAGTTGTGTTGGCCAGCGGAGGATTGGATTCGGCGGTCACGGCTGCCCTCGCCAAGCAGGACGGCTGCCTCCTCTATTTTCTCACCCTATCCTATGGACAACGACACCGGATGGAGGTGGAGCGCGCGAGACAGTTGGCGGAGGCCTTGGGTGCGGCGGGACATCTGGTGCAGGATCTGAACCTGCGCGCCATCGGAGGATCGGCTCTCACCGGCGATCAGGAGGTGCCGAAAGACCGGTCCGAGCAGGCCAGGCAAAAAGGCATTCCCGTCACCTACGTTCCGGCCCGCAACACCATTTTCTTGGCCCTGGCGTTGGCCTATGCGGAGACTCTGGGGGCCGGGCGCATCTACTTCGGAGCCAATGTCCTGGACTATTCCGGGTACCCGGACTGCCGGCCCGATTTTATTCGCGCCTTCGAAGAAGTCGCCCGATTAGGGACCCGGGCGGGCCGTGAGGGGCACCGCATCGAGATCCGGGCCCCGTTGCTCCACATGACGAAGGCGGATATCATTCGGACGGGCGCGTCGCTGGGAGTACCTTTTCACCTGACCCACAGCTGTTACGATCCGGCCTCAGAGGGTGCGGCCTGCGGGCGGTGCGACAGCTGCCGTATCAGGCTGGAAGGGTTTCACGCCGCCGGCATTCCGGATCCCGTCCCTTACAAGGAGCGGTACTTCCCATGAAGTGGCCCAACCGGGAACCTGACCATGTCGACTGAAGAATTTTTCATGTACCTGACGATCGCCCTCATCGTGTTAATCCCGGTGGGGGCGCGGCTCTATCGCTATGTCACCGCGAAACAGGTGGAGCGGATGCTGTCGGAGCAATTTGGCTCCGCGGATCCCTCGGCCAAGGATGAACATCCGAAGAAGGAGTAGGACGTATGCGGATCCTGAATCGCGGCCTAGCCGCCGGGGTGGGGCTGTTGGCGCTGCTGGCTGTCTGGGTCTCGGTCCAGGGAGGCACGGGCCCCTCGGAGGGCGCTCCGGTTCCCGCGGAGTTCCAGCAAGGCGACGCCAAGTTTCACGCCAACTGCGCCAGATGTCACGGCCCGCGCGGGTCGGGCACGGACAAGGGACCGCCGTTGGTCCACAAAATCTATGAACCCAATCACCACGGTGATCAGGCTTTCCAACTGGCGGCCGCGAATGGCGTGCGGGCCCATCACTGGAACTTCGGCAATATGCCCAAGATCGAAGGGGTGACGCCCGAGGACGTCCGTCAGATTACCCAGTACGTCCGCTGGCTCCAACGCCAGGCCGGCATCAAGTAGGTCATCTCATTCCTTACGAAACCGGCTCGATTTCTTATTCCACTCAACGGAATACATCCGCCAGGGATTCCACAACCGCCAGGTCCCCTCTCTCGCCTAATCCTCACCAACAGGCGCTCCAGCCCTCATTGACACCGTGGAATTGGGCTCCGTAAGCTGAACGCAGCAAGGGTGCTGGCGACCCGATTCTTGGAGTGGGCCAGAACCGGGAACCCGCGCCACCAGGGAGTCCCAACGGGCTTCCGTAACCGGGAGGGAAATCATGACTGCCTCAAAGGTTGGGTTTGCGTGGGTGCTGGTGTTGTTGGGCCTGAGCCTGACCAGTTCGGGGTGCGTCCTCGTGGCGATCGATGCCGGGCATGAGGGGGTATTAGTGGAAAAGCCGTTTTTCTTCGGGCATGGAGGGGTGGATCCGATTCCGGTTGGGACCGGTCGGGCCATGGTGGCGCCAACGACCGAAGTGATCGATGTCGATATTCGCCCGATTCAGTTTTCGGAGCATTTCGACGTCATTTCCAAGGAAAACGCCCCGGTGTCCTTCGACGCCTTCCTGATCGCGAACGTGAAGGAGGGGCGCTCGCCCGACCTCGTCAAGCGGTTTGGCCCCAGTTGGTATCCAAACAACGTCAAGGAGGCGTTTCGGACCTTTGTTCGCGAAGAGGTGCAAAAATATGCGCTGTTCGACCTGA
>JBFFYZ010000435.1:0-2004 GCA_041568895.1 Nitrospiraceae bacterium | reverse complement strand
CGTTTGCGGAAGAGACGATTCTCCGCGCCGCCCACGCCTACGAGCAGGCGACGAACTGGCGAGCGCGCAAGCCGGCTACTCGGTAGGAGACCATGTTCGGGCCTTGTTGATCCCTCACGAGGAGTAGGTATGGTGGTTGAGATTGCGGTATCACTCATCGCGGCGGCCATTGTGGTCCTGGCGGCCTTTTTAATCCCGACGTTGATCCAGATCAGAAGGGCGGTCGCGGAGTCCGAACGGTTGCTGGCGCAATTGAACCACGAGGTGCCGCCCCTCATGAAGGACGTGCGGATCCTGACCGAGGAGGCGCGGGATGGCGTCGAGCATGCGTCGGTCCTGCTGCACGCGGTCGGAGAAATCGGGGAGACGGTGCAGCACGTGAATGATGCGATGCGCGGACAGACAAATCATCTTTTGAAAAACCTGGCCAGCATGGTGGTGGGGCTGAAAGCCGCCACGACCGTGGTCAGACAGCGAATGACGAAGGAAGGAGGCGATTCCCATGGCGGATGACAGGGGATTTACACCAGGTACGGTCGTCTTGGCATTTTTGAGCGGGGCGTTTTTGGGCGCCGCCGCGGCGTTGCTCATGGCCCCGCAATCCGGGCGCGAGACGCGCGACCGCATTCGGCGGTATGCGCACGACACGGAAGAGCAGGTGCGGGACCTCGCAGGCCGGGCCAGCGAGACCTTCGACAAGGCCGTGGACCGGGGGCGGGATTTCGTGAAGGAAAAGAAATCCGTTTTGACCGATGCGATCGAGGCCGGCCGGGAAGCCATGCGTCGCGAGCGCGAGCGGCTGGGCACCGAAAAATAGCATTGGACACGAGGAGGGGCGGTGGCCTTTGAAGTCGTCATCGGGGTGGAGGTCCATGCCCAGCTGCTGACGCAGTCGAAGATGTTTTGCTCCTGCGGCACGGCCTTCGGCCTTCCGGCCAACACCCAGACCTGCCCGGTGTGCTTGGGCTTGCCGGGCTCCCTCCCCGTCATCAACAAAAAGGCCGTCGAGATGGGCATCCGTAGCGGCCTGGCCTTGAACTGCGCCATCCGGGGTCGGAACCGCTTTGCCAGGAAAAATTATTTTTACCCCGACTTGCCCAAGGGCTATCAGATTTCCCAGTACGAGGCGCCGATCTGCGAAAACGGTTACGTGGAGGTGGACGGGGGCAGCGGGCCTAAGCGGATCCGCATCCGCCGCGCGCACCTGGAAGAAGATGCCGGGAAAAACGTCCACGGGGGCGGAACGGGGGGCAGCCGGGTGGACCTGAACCGCGCGGGCACGCCGCTGTTGGAGATCGTCACTGAACCGGACATACGATCCTCCGAGGAGGTCGTCGCCTATTTGAAGCGGCTGCGGGACATTCTGATGTACCTGGAGGTCTGCGACGGCAACATGGAGCAGGGAAGTTTCCGGTGTGAACCGAACCTGTCCCTGCGTCCGGTCAACCAGAAGGAGTTCGGCACCAAGGTCGAGCTCAAAAACATCAATTCCTTCAAGTTCGTCAAGGATGCCCTGGAATACGAGATCAAGCGGCAAACCAAGGTCCTTTCGGAGGGAGGCAAGATACACCAGGAAACCCGCCTCTGGGACGTCGAGAAGGGGGAGACGGCCCCCATGCGGAGCAAGGAAGAGGCGCATGACTACCGCTACTTTCCGGATCCCGATCTGGTGCCGGTGGAGATTCCCGAAGACTGGATCGAGACGCTCCGCCAGACCCTGCCGGAATTGGGGGAGGTCCGTCAGAAGCGGTTCGTCAAAGAGTACGGGCTGCCCGAGTACGATGCCGGGGTCCTGACCGCCTCCAAGCCGCTTTCCGATTACTTTGAAGCCTGCGTAAAGCTCTTCAACCAGCCCAAGACCGTGAGCAACTGGGTGATGGGGGAGCTGCTCCACGAGCTCCACAACAGCGGGACGGAGGTGAAGGATTCTCCGGTCACGCCCGAGCGGCTGGTCGGCCTCCTCGAGATGGTCGAAAAGGGCACGATCAGCCTGAAGGTAGCCCG
>JBFFYZ010000434.1:0-2022 GCA_041568895.1 Nitrospiraceae bacterium | reverse complement strand
TTTCGATTTCCTTCAAGGCCGTGAGAGGTAAGACCTGAAACGCCTGCGTCGGCTTTGAAATTCCCTCTCGCGTCTAGCGTCTCACGGTGCACGAACGTTTTATAGCGCGCCCGCGCCGGCCGGGCTTTCTTTCAACAACTTGTCGACTTCCTGCAGGATCACATCCGGCCCCGCCAGGTCCATGTTCCCGACGCGCTGCCACCGGATCACGCCGGCCTGGTCGATGATGTACACGTTCGGAATAAACCGTCCGCCCCCATACAGCTTGTCCGTCTGTTTTTTGGGGTCCACGAGGTAGGGATAACTGACCTTCACGGGGAACTCGCCTAGGAATTCCGCGACGGCCTGCTTCGAATCTCCCGCGCTGTTCACCCCCACAACCGCCACGTTTTTCCCTTGGGTGGCCTCGTGCACCTTTTGGAGATTGGTCCCCTGTTTCAGGCAGGGCTCACAGATATGGAACAGGCCCAGCACCACCACCTTGCCTCGCAGGCTGTCCAACGAAAGCGACTCGCCGGTGACCGAAGTCAGCGTAAAGGTCGGCGCCGGTTCCCCGACCTTGAAAAAACTCTTGGCGGACAACTCCACCGCCACGACCGCGACCACGATCGGCACCAGAAGCGCAATCATTATCCGTTTCATGGTGTCCTCCACTCTTCTACAGCGAAAAATAATAAATGATGAACGCCGAATTGGCCCCCCACCTCATCAGTCACTGTTCATCATTCAGCGTTCATACTTCAGCGTTGTTATTACCAATCATCCTAGCATGCGGGAAATTTCAGGGGCAACCACCTTTCGGAGCAAATCGTCAATCGTTATTCGTCGACCGAAAACCAAGGCAGGGAGACACTCCCGTGTTGACAAACCTTTCCCCGCATTCGGTTGATCGAATGACGGGGATGACCAATGGCTTTTGACGGGATTCTCAGAGGGAGGATTCAAACAGGCCCAACTGCAACTCTTCGGCTCGGGTGAAGGGAATCGGGTAGTTTTCAGTAAAACAGGCCGTGCAGTACTGCTGTGGATGCCCGGGCGCCGCCTTCAGCATGCCTTCCAGACTGAGATAGGCCAGGCTGTCCGCGGTGATGTATTTCTTGGTCTCCTGGATCGTATGGCTGGATCCGATGAGCTCCCGCTTGGTCGGGGTATCGATGCCGTAAAAGCAGGGCGACACGATCGGGGGCGAGCTGATCCGCATATGGACCTCCCGCGCGCCGGCCTGCCGAATCATTTTCACGATCTTGCGGCTGGTCGTCCCGCGGACAATGGAATCGTCCACCACCACCACGCGCTTCCCCTCCAATACTTCGGGCACGGCGTTAAGCTTGATCTTCACCCCGAAGTGCCGGATGGCCTGTTCCGGCTCGATAAAGGTCCGGCCAATATAGTGGTTCCGGATGAGCCCGTTTTCAAACGGGATCCCCGACCCCTCCGAGAAGCCAAGCGCGGCCGGCACCCCGGAATCCGGAACCGGGATCACGACATCCGCCTCCACCCGCGCCTCCTGGGCCAACTGCCGACCCAACGCCTTGCGGGTCAGGTACACCGCGTTGGCCCCGAAGATCCGGCTGTCCGGCCGAGCAAAATACACGTACTCGAACACGCACATGGCCGGCTCGGCCTTGGAAAAAGGCCGATAACTGGTCACGCCCCGGTCGTCCAGGACCACCAGCTCTCCCGGCTCGATCTCCCGCACCGATTCGGCTCCGATCAGATCGAAGGCGCAGGTTTCCGAGGCCACCAGCCAGCTGTCCCGCAGGCGCCCCAGACAGAGGGGGCGGAACCCATGGGGGTCGCGGGCGGCAATGATCCCCTGATCGGTCATCAGGACGACCGAGAAGGCCCCCCGCACCTGGTTCAAGGCGTCAATAACGCGGCTCAGGAGAGAATCCGCACGAGAATGGGCGATCAGGTGAATCATCACCTCGCTGTCGGTCGTGGACTGGAAGATGGCCCCGTAGGCTTCCAGTTCGTTCCGCAGCATGGTCGCGTTGATGAGGTTGCCGTTGTGCGCCAGGG
>JBFFYZ010000433.1:0-2046 GCA_041568895.1 Nitrospiraceae bacterium | reverse complement strand
GAAACCGTCCCATCATCACTGTTTCGGCTATGGTGAAGGGAAAGATAATGTGGCTATCCTGAGGGACCTGGGCCACGGTCCGGGCAACAGCATCGGGCGCCAACTCCTGCAGGTCTTGCCCGAAGAGCCGAATGCGGCCCTCCTGGGGAAACAATACTTTTCCGAGCAGCTTCAGCAATGAGGTCTTTCCCGATCCATTCGGACCGATGATTCCCAACACCTCTCCTGCCTTGACCTCGAACGTGAGCCCCTTCAGGACCCAGTCCGACCCGGACAGGTCGCCGCGCTGCCCCGGGGCTCCAGCAGAGTGGCGATAGCGAAACCGCAGCCGCTCGATGTCATAAGCGAATGGCGAGGCTCCGGCCGACCCGGCGCTCATGCGGTCAGCCCTCCCTTCCGATGCATCAACAGGTACATGAAGACGGGTCCCCCTGCGAGCGCGGTCACGACTCCAACGGGAATCTCCGCCGGCGCCAGAAGGGAGCGGGCCACCGTGTCCGCACTCATCAAAAAAGCGCCCCCAACCAGGGCCGAGGCAGGAAGCAGCAATCGATGGTCGGGACCAAGGACCAGTCGAACGGCGTGCGGGACCACTAAGCCGACAAAACCAATGAGGCCGCTGACCGAGACCACCGCGCCCGTCAGGAGCGCGGAGGTGAAGAAAATCACCTTCTTAACGGCCTCTACATCCACCCCCAGAGACCGCGCGGTCTCCTCCCCGAGGGTCAACAAATTGAGGGCCCGGACCTGCCTGATTAATAACAATCCGCCGACCGCAAGATAGAGCGACAAGACCGTGAGGGTCGAGTAACTCGGTGCACTCAGGTTCCCCATCAACCAGAACATCATGCCGTAGGCCCGGCTCGGGTCCAGCATCGATGAAATGAACATGACCAGGGCCGAGAACATGGCGTTCAGGATCACGCCGGCCAACAGCAGGGTGTGCACCGGCAGGCGGCCGTAGGAAATCGCCACCCGATAAACAACCAGGAGGGACAGAAGCCCACCGAGGAACGCACAAAGGGGGAGGGCCGACAAAGCCACCATGGTCGTGCCGATCCCCAGCAAAATGGCGACCGCGGCTCCCAAGGCCGCCCCGCTGGAAATTCCCAGCACGTAGGGATCGGCGAGCGGGTTTCGTAACAGAGCCTGCAGGCCGACGCCGACCCCAGCCAGGGAGCTCCCCACCAGAAAGCTCAGCAGCACCCGCGGAAGCCTGACCTGCAGGAGAATCACCCCAGCCGACCCGGCCGCTTCCACGTCCGGCCACCCTCCCTGAAAAACCTGGCCGAGGATGGAGAGGATCTCGGTCACTCCAAGATGCTCCGCGCCGAATCGAAGGCACCCAACCATGAGGGCCAAGGTGGCCCCACCAAGGCCGAGCATGGTCGCCAGCCATCGACGAAACGATAGAACCGGCAGGGTGCGCACGACAGGTGTCTCCAGTCCACCCTGGGAGGACCACAGGCCCAGGGTGAAGCCCACACCGGCCCTCCCGCGGTCCGGACGCCTTGGAGCCGTATCCATCAGGGCCCTAGTTTCTTGGTAAAAACATCTGGATGGAGGATGCGGGCCAATTCCTCGAGTCCCTGCACGAGCCGAGGGCCTGGACGGTTCAGGAGGTTGCTGGAAATATGATGAAACCGCCGCTGCTGAACGGCAGAAATGGTGGTCCACCGTTCCCACTGCCGCTGCTCGCTTTCCGGAATTCCCTCGACCGCCCCAATGGGAAACAGCAGGATTTGGGGATCCTCTTTGAGAACCGCTTCGAGGCTCAGTTGGGGGTAGGCGGTGTCCGCCCCTTCCGCCACGTTGGCGCCTCCCGCGAGCCCGATCAGTTGGTGAATAAAACTTCCCGGGCCGACGGTGATGAGCGGATCCGTGTTCAGGACGTAGAGGAGTCGCGGACGAGGCAGACGCCGGGTCAAGGCCTTGACCTCTTCAATTCGTCGGCGCATGTCTCCCGCCAGTGCCTGGGACGCCTTGACTCGACCCAACATGCGCCCCAGGGTCTGGATGTGCGAGAGGACATCCTCGACCGTCTTG
>JBFFYZ010000432.1:0-2046 GCA_041568895.1 Nitrospiraceae bacterium | reverse complement strand
TCCCCAGCAAAAATGCGGAGAGCGGAAGGGCCTTCAGGGCGGGCACGGCCAGATGGTGCAACCCGACCCAATCCTGTGGATGAGTGAGCCAGGGCAGGGCCAGATAGTTCTCCAATGCGGTAAAGATGGTCAGCTCTTTCCATTGATTCGACTACAGCCACTGAAACGCTTGGACCAAAGCCACTCCGAATCCGGACAGCACAAAGAGGCTCCCGCAGAGGATCACCCCCCGCCAAACCATGACCATGAAGAAGCTCTTGACTCTGGACACCATCGCCAACCGTATACGTTAAGGAGACCCACGAGGGCTGCGCGGAGATCCGTGGTTGTGGGACGACCGGGGTAAGGTGGTCTCATCCACACCTATGTAATAAGGATATGGCATGAAGCCAAAATTGTCTAATACAAGGCATTTACATATTTTTTCCTCATTTCCCTGCCGCCGCATCCCGGCTGGCCGGGAGGCTTCGGGTGGTTCTCTCTGGCTACTCCGGAAACTTGACACTTCGGAAAGCGCTGTGTTAAAAAGCTCGGTCTTTCCTAAGGAGCAGGTGACACCATGTATGCAATCGTCGAGACCGGGGGCAAGCAATACCGGGTCGAACCAGGGGAGATTCTACGGGTTGAAAAACTCCCCGGTGAAATCGGCAATGTGATTGAATTCAAGCAGGTCCGCCTCGTTCAGGGAGACCGAGGCCTGGTCGTCGGTCGTCCCTGGGTGGAAGGCGCTCGGGTGACGGCTGAAATTCTCAGGCAGGCCCGCACTCGATCCATCATGGTGTTCAAGAAAAAGCGACGGAAAAACTACCGTCGGACCAAAGGCCACCGGCAGGATTTCACTCAGCTTCGCATCAAGGACATCGCCACGGCCTAACGGGTCTAAGGAGCAACACATGGCATCCAAAAAGGGCGGCGGATCTTCCCGAAACGGCCGGGACAGCAATCCCCAGTATTTGGGCATTAAAACATTCGGCGGAGAGCAGGTGAAGGCCGGCAGCATTCTTGTGCGGCAGCGCGGGACGAAATTCCATCCCGGTTTTAATGTCGGCTTGGGCCGAGATCACACCCTCTTTGCCAAGGTTTCGGGAATCGTGAAATTTGAAGGCAGCCCCGAGGTTCGCCAAAAAATCAGCGTGTATCCTGGCGCGGCGTCGAGCAAACCCTCCAAGACCTAACCGTCGCACGAAAAATTTCTCCTCCTCCTCTTTTTATCTCCTTACCGCTGGCTGTTCTTCCGCCGTTTCAGTTTATTTTTTCCCCCGCGTTCGACTTCGGATCCTCTTCTGCTTGACTTCTTCGTCCAAAAAGGACATATCAGAACTGAACGCACTTTTTTCCTGAACGATTCGGTCCAATTTGCGGCGATTGCCGCAGGTCGAAGTCACGGAAGTAAGATCACCCAATCCGGATCGAGCAGGATCGCGCAAAGGGAGCAAGGCTGTTGGGCACAGCTCGTTGTTGCCAAAACTCGTTCGCGCCAGCAGAACTCGCCGCAGTCCCGCCTACGAATCCACGGTCCCGATCACGCATCGCAGAACAATCCCATTTCCCTCAGCCAGCCATCACCTCGGTCCTCCGCGGAGGTGCTCGTCAGGAGGAACCCTCGTGTCTCCCCCTGATCCAGAGACATGTTCCGGCCGGACAACGGACAGGAATGCCCGCAAGGTACAGTTCCCCTTGTTCAGGCGGCCGACTCGATGGACTCCATGCCCGACTGAAAGGAGGTGACCTGAGTGGCAAAGAAGAAAGCTGCTGCCAAGAAGGCGAAACCTAAGAAAAAAAGATAAGGTTTCGTCGTCGCATGGCACCTAACGAGAAGGGCTCGGGGGCGAGTCTCTCCTCCCGGAGCCCTTCTCTTTTTTTCGGGGTCCCCCGTTGGTCTCGGCCTGAACAGGCCCCTGTTCCTCAATGGCGCTCTACCTAACACCTACTATATTTTGTGGCTTATTTCGTAAATTCTGCTTTCAGGACCCAATTCCTGGGGTCTTGCTGCTCTTCTCGGTGATCGAGTAGGATAGGCACTCGTCCCTTCAACCTACAGTGGCC
>JBFFYZ010000431.1:0-2072 GCA_041568895.1 Nitrospiraceae bacterium | reverse complement strand
TGATCGAGTTAGCCAGGCATGCTCCCCGGACCATCGCGGCCTTGCGAAATACAAGGGGGCTCCACCATTCCGAGGTGGACCGGAACGGAGAGGTGTTGCTGGAGGTGATCCGTGCCGCGGTGGCCCTTCCGCCAGACGAATGGCCGGACATACCTCAAGCCAAACGGGCCCAACCGGAGGCGGCCGGCGTGGTGGATCTCCTTCAGGCCGTGTTGAAGGCCCGGGCGAAGGAAATTGAAATCGCACCCAGCCTCCTGGCCAATGCCTCGGACCTGCAGGCCCTTGCGGAGGCGAAACACGGTCGGGACCGGCTGGACCTGCCGATTTTGCACGGATGGCGGCGGAAGCTGGCCGGCGACCTTCTGCTCAGTGTCTTGGATGGATCCTGTACGGTTCAGGTGGACCCGGCCAGCGGGGCGCTGCGCCTGACCGCCATCCCCGGCAACCCGTGACGGGGACGAGGGGAAGGGAGGGGCGAAAAAGGGGAGCCGTTCGGGTTCAGAGCAGCCGTTTGATGGTCTCCGCCGGCCGCGCCAGGATCACCTGCTCGCCCTTTTCCACCAGCGGCCGTTGAATCAAATCGGGATGCTTGACCATGAGGGCGATCACCTCGTCGTCGGCGAGGGTTTTCTTCGCCAACCCGAGTTTCTTGTACGCCTCTTCTTTGGTGCGCAGCACCTCGGCAGGGCGAAGCCCCGCTTTTTTCAGGAGCCCCTTGAGCTGGGCCGCGGTAAAGGGTTGCTCGTAGTAGTTCACGGCTGTAAACGGGACCCCGCTGGCCTGCGCGAGCTTCAGGGCTTCCCGGCAGGTGCTACAAGTCGGTTTTTGATAGATCGTGAGTTTGGCCATGGCGGTGACGCCACCTCCTCGCTGATGGGCCCGAGCCCGGGTCCCCTGCCTTGACGGGGTTTTTTACCCCGTGATACATGATAATCGCGACGTGAGTCAGTGAATCCGTCGGATCTCCGACCTTCAAGCGAGCCTACGACCACATGCCGACAGCAGGAACCAGTTCCACCGGAGGTTTTGCGTGCGCCGGGCCGGCCCAACGCACGCTGAAGGACCTGCGGACGAAACGCCGCGGCCAGCCGGTCTTTGTGGTCGGGCACATTCCGGAACGCTCCGGTCAGGAGGCCGTCTTTGAACTGTTCAACGTCCGGCTGGCGGTCGTGAAATTCCCCGATGAGACGCTGCTGGGATTTGACCCGGAGGAATTACTCCTCCCCACCGAAATCGACGACAAGGGGATCCCCTATTTCGAAATTCGCCGCTGCAAGACCTGCGAGGGGTACTTCCCGCTCACCAAGGACGAGGTCGAAGCCGAGCAGGAGCCGACGCAATGTCGGGGCTGCGCAGGGTAGCCATCCTCATCGGGACACTTATTCCAAATCAACGTGCCTAATCAACGAGAGGCGCGAACTCCAGGGCCTTTTTCAGGAGGCAATCACCCGCCAAGCCTTGAAGCGCCATCGGGAGCATTCCGGCGTTCAATATTCTGATGGACGCGATTCGAAATCCTTCCGGGACTTGCCAGGCCTCCGCCCGCAACGCGTGGCAGAGTTCCAGTTTTTTCCAAGCCAGATTGTTCTTGATGGGGTCGGTCGGGATCAGGACGGCCTCCATCACCTTCCCTCCCGCATAGACCTGACCCTTGACCTCCTTTCGGTCTTTGCTCAGGCTGGTGACGACGGCGAAGACCAACATTGGATCGCCCTGGGCCAGGACCGTGTGAGCCGGGAGGACCAGGATCAGGATTCCGACCAGGACCACCGGCACAGCGGCGGCCCGAGGCTGACAGCCTGTCGCCCTGGAACCATGGTGCCGTCTCGGACTTCTCGCCATCACCGTATTTCGAGTATGCCCGAGGGGATAGGGCAATTCAAGCAAGCCTCTGTCGCGCGTGAAGAGATGACGATCCGTTCTTGACTCAATGTTTTCGCCCCACCTAGAATCACCGTGATGCCGATGCAGAACCTGGAGGATATCACCCTCCATTATGAGGTGGCGGGACAGGGACCGCCGTTGGTGTTGATCCACGCCCTGACCATGGAAGCCGCGGGCTGGCGAACTCA
>JBFFYZ010000430.1:0-2090 GCA_041568895.1 Nitrospiraceae bacterium | reverse complement strand
TGGCCCGGCAACATCCGGGAGCTGGAAAACATCGTGGAGCAGGCCTGCATTTGGTGCCAAGGCCCCGTCATCAAGCCGGAAGACCTCCCGAACATCCTCAAAACGGACACCCTTTCGGCCTCCTTACGGGAAGAAACGCTGGCCGGCCTGCTCTCCCTGGAAAAAGCGGTTCTGGAATTCGAAAAAGAGATCATTTTGGACGCGCTCAAACGCACTGATTACGTCCAGACGCATGCTGCCAACCTGTTGGGCATCAGCCGGCGCATGTTGAAATACCGCATGGACACCCTCGGCATCACCAGGCAAGATTCCTCCGGCACCGGCGAGGAACCCGAGCCTGGGCAATAACGTAACTAGTGTTTTGTGTACATCTTTGGCCAAATTTCGCCAATTCTTTGGCCATCTTTATGCTCAAATTTTGACCGGTTCCTGATGGCCCTTGAAATGCTCCTGAAGAATAGCTTGCTTACGAAAAGAACGATTTGTCCGGACCAGGGCATCGGGTTTGCTTGACAAGAGACCAGGTGCCAAGGTATGAGTTCACGAACGGGGGGAGCGAGAATGGGGCCAGAATCGTCCAAACCGACCATTTTGATCGTGGAGGATGAGGCTGGTCCTCGGGATGCCCTCAAAATCATCCTCAGGCCGTTTTACAATCTTCACGCCGTCGAAAACGCCCACTCGGCTCTCCGGGTCCTCCATGAACAGCACGTCGACCTCGTTACGTTAGACCTCAAACTTCCCGACCGCCAGGGCATGGACCTCCTGCAGGAGATCCGGGTCGAGCGGAACGACGTGGAAGTGATCATCATCACCGGGTACGGCAGCCTGAAATCCGCAATGGATGGGATCCGATTCGGCGCCGCGGCCTACCTCTTGAAGCCCTTTAACGTCTCCGAGTTGATCAAGCTCATCAACCAAACTATGGAGAAAAAACAACGACTTGACTGCCTCCGGGAGTTCCTGAAAGGGACTACTAGTCTGTGGGGATCGGAGCAGGAATCGGCCGCGGCTTGGAAGCGCCTACGGGAGCAGTACGGAGCGCTAGCGAATTCGAAACAGAGCGGAGATTCCCAGAACGGGGATTACTCGGACCTGGCTCCATTGCTCTCGGACTTGATGGAAGCCAAGGATCGGGAACTATTCAATCACTCCAGCCGAATCAGTTTCTACTCCACGCTTATCAGCAAACATTTGAATTTGAGCACGGCGGAAAAGAAGGCGCTGGCATTGGGCTCCTTTTTACACGACATCGGCACCACCGCTTTGGAAACGCGGCTGCTTTACAAAGCGGGCCATCTGACCGCCCAAGACCTGCAGGCCTACAAGCGCCATCCTGAAATCGGCGCCCGGATGGTGCTTCCGCTTCAGCTCCCCGCCGAAGTGGGCCAGATCATCTCGTATCACCACGAGAGTTACGACGGCTCCGGCTATCCCTTCGGGCTGCAGGGCGAAGGCATCCCGCTGCTGGCCCGGATTGTCTGCATCGCCCAGGCCTTCGATACGCTGACTACCGACCGTTCCGGTACCAAACCCCTCTCGATCGAGGATGCAAGCAACCAGCTCCGCAAGGAAGCCGGCACCACCTTCGATCCGAGGTTGGTGGAGCTGTTCGTGCGTGTGGTGAGCGAATGCAAGGGGACCCTGCCCGCCATCGCGACGCCCTTCCGGCAAACCACGCTTCCCGAGTCCTAACCTAATCCTAACCCGCTCAGGATGGCTGCCGCTCGGCCTCCCCGAGCATATCGGCCGCTGTGTCCCGCATGGCTTTGGTGATTGCCAGCCCCCCCAGCATCCGCGCGACTTCCTCCTGACGGGCCTTGGCCTCCAGACGCCGGACCCTGGTGACGGTTCGCTTCTTGGCGACTTCTTTTTCCACCACGAAATGGGACTCCGCCTGAGCCGCGATTTGCGGCAAGTGGGTGATGCAGAACACTTGGTGGTACCTCGCCAGGGCCCGTAACCGCTTTCCCATGACGGCCGCCACCGCCCCACCGACCCCCGCGTCCACTTCGTCGAAGATCAACACCGGGACGTGATCGGTCTCGGCCAGCACCGTCTTCATCGCCAGCATCATCCGGGACAGCTCG
>JBFFYZ010000429.1:0-2132 GCA_041568895.1 Nitrospiraceae bacterium | reverse complement strand
CTGGAAATCAATTTGTTGACGGCTTTTCTGGCGGCGTTCGTCGTCGGCCTGTTCGAGGGCACGATCGCGAAGTTCACGGCCCTGGCGGTGCTTCTCCCCGTGGTGGCCGGACAGTCCGGCAACACGGGCGCACAGTCGCTGGCCGTGGTGATGCGAGGCCTGGCATTACGGGATATTCGCCCGACTCAGTGGCTCAAGGTGAGCTGGAAGGAAGTGGCCGTGGCCTTTCTCAATGGGGTGGCCGTCTCCGTCACGACCTCGGCGGCGGTGTACCTGTGGAGCCGCTCGTTGGGGCTGACGCTCGTGATCGGCGTGTCAATGATCCTGTCCATGTGCATCGCCGGGCTGGCGGGGGCGCTCATTCCCGTGGGGCTCAGCGCCATGAAGCAGGACCCGGCGCAGTCGTCCTCCATTATTTTGACGACGGTGACGGATGTGACCGGATTTATGAGTTTCCTCGGATTGGCCACGATGTTTTCCAGCATGCTGGAATGATCCACGCCGGCTCCCTCCGTCCCGGGCCGCGACGGAAGGACCGCCGCAGGCCGATCCTGCGATCGCCCTACTTCAATTCAAACCGCACGCTTCGATTCTTTTTCCAGCATTCCACGCTGTGCTCATGGCAGAGAGGGAGCTCCTTGCCGTAGCTGACGGTGTCGATGGAGGTCGAGGGGAGGCCGAGCTTTACCAGATAGCCCTTGACCGCGCTCGCCCGATGCTCGCCCAGGACGAGGTTGTATTCGGTGGTCCCTACCTCGTCTCCTCGGCCCTCGAGGAACAGTTTCCACCCTTTCCCTTGCGCTTCCTTCAGGCGCGTCGCATTGACCTCCACCATCGCGATGGCATCCGAATGCAGCGAGTATTGGTCAAAAAAGAACAGGATATCGAAGAAAAACCGCGCCGTTTTTTCGGCCGGCACGGCCGATGGGGTTGGTGGCGGTGCCGGAGTCACGGGAAGGGGTGGGGCGACCGGTGGAGGTGCCGGGACAGGCGGGGGCGCCGGCACGGCGGCCGGAGGCGGTGCAGCCGGGAGGTGGGCGAGGGGATCCACCACGCGCTCCTCTTTGACGGGCGGTGTGACCAAGGTCTTTTCTTCCGCCGCCGTGGTGACTTTCTGGGTTGCACATCCCGAGATGAAGAGGAGAAATCCTACCCATCCCACCGCTTTGATCCATGCATTCATGTCAACTCCCTTTGAATGAATCACCAGACGCATCTACCGGAATCCATCCGGCTGGCGCTGAGGCCCTTGGCGGACCAGGCCCTGCATCTCTTTGCGTGGAGATTACGGCATCTGCCCCGGTTTCGTCTACAAAGTTCTGCCGGCGCCCTTTCTGTCCGGGAGAGGGAAGGGATCGAAACCTGAAGGTGATCAATGGTTCGCGTAAACCGGGGCCGGAGGGCTGGGCGACTCGTCATCGGGTCAAGGAGTTGGGATCTGGAGTTCCACATGGACATCAAGGTGGGGATCAACCAGATCAGGGGGAAAGGGTGGAAAAGGATGGGCCGCCACGACAGCTTCCAAGGCGGCGAGGTCCACCCAGAAATCCTTGGAACTCCGTTCCACCTGGACCAGCTGGGCCTCGCCGTTGGGGTAGAGCTGGAAATGGACGGTCGGACTGCTCGTGGCCTTCACCTTGCCTTGGCGAGGAATTCGGTGTTTCCAATGCTGGCGAATCCGGTCGTCAATCTTCTCCCAATAGCTGTTTCCTCGAACCAAGGGTTTGGCTCCCAGCAAATCTTCCTCCAGGATCTTGCCGTCCACAATCGGCTCGGTATTCTCCCGAAGGATTCCCCCCGGTATCCCGCTGCCGGAAAAAGAACGGTGATCCGACAGGGTCCCGGACCGCGGCGAGATGGGGATCGTCGGAGTGCCCAGGGTGAGGTACAGGGTGCTGCGCTGAAACCGATGGAGGTGCATGCCTTGCAGGTAGGCAAAGGTCACATCGATACGCCACGCCTTGGGTGGAGGTGATGCAACCACCTCGGCCAAGGGCTCCAAGGTGATGAGGGCTGACCGCTCGGAGCGGGCGGATTGCCAGCCCATCGGGATCAATCGCATCGGAAGCCCGGGACTTTCTACGATGGCGACCACATCCGCCTTGGAGGGGTAGGGTCCGGTCAACCGAACG
>JBFFYZ010000428.1:0-2160 GCA_041568895.1 Nitrospiraceae bacterium | reverse complement strand
GGCCCGAACACAGGAGGGGCTCCCCATGTTTCGTAAAATCCTGGTGGCGAATGACGGATCGGAAGGCGCTAAAAAGGCCCTGCTGAAGGCCGTGGACCTGGCCAAACGGTACGAGGCGGAGCTGCACCAAATTTGCGTGGAGGAAAAGCTGCCGCACTACGCGGCCACGGTGGGCGAAGTGGTGGAAGCCAAGCAGGAAGCCGCCGATTATTTCCGGCGGGTGACCCGAGAGGCCGAGTCAGCCGCCCAAGCCCAGGGAGTCCGGCTGACGTCGCACGTCGTCCCCGGCCACGAAGTGGAAACGGTCGTGACCTTCGCCAAGGATCAGGGGATGGACCTGCTGGTCATCGGCTTCATGGGGCACAGCAAAATCTTTGGCCGGATCTGGGGCAGCACGTCGCAGAACCTCACGAAGCTGTCCCCCTGCACGGTCCTGGTCGTGAAGTGACCAATTCCGGCCCTTTGTTTGACCCCCCAGGAGTGATTCTGTAAAATGCCCCTCAGGTTACAGACCGTGCCTCAAGGAGCCTTCCACCCGACATGACAGCCCCATCCCGCCCCTGGGTGTCCGTCGTCATCCCGATCAAGGATGAGCGGGACAACCTGCCTCCCCTGACGGAGCAGCTGCTCAAAGTCCTGGGTTCCCAGGACCAATCCCGCACGGCCTCCTTTGAAATTCTGTACATCGACGACGGCAGTACGGACGGGAGCAGCGCCCTCTTGGACAACCTGGTCGCGCAGCATGGGGAAGTCCGGGTGCTCCATTTCGATCGCAACTACGGCCAAACCTCGGCCTTTGACGCCGGATTTCGCCATGCCCTGGGAGATTTGGTGGTCACCATGGACGGGGACCTCCAGTTCGATCCCGCGGACATTCCCGCGTTGCTCCCCCTCACAAGCCGGTATGACCTGGTGTGCGGATGGCGCAAAGACCGCCATGACAACCTGGTGCGGAAACTGTCCTCCCGGATCGCCAATTTCGTGCGCACGTCGGTCACCCACGACGGTGTTCATGACACCGGCTGTTCGCTGAAAGTGTTTCGACGCGCGGTGGTGGAGAAAATGCAGCTCTTCGAGGGCATGCACCGGTTCTTCCCCGCCTTGGCCCAGATGCACGGATTTACCGTGACCGAGGTGCCGGTCCGGCACTTTCCCCGCGCGCACGGCCTCTCCAAATACGGCATCGGCAACCGCCTCTTTCGGTCCCTCTATGACCTCGTGGCCGTCCGGTGGATGCAGTACCGCGTCCTGAAATACCGGCACAAAAACGGTACTGGGCGATAGGCCATGGGTTATGGGTCGGAACGGCTAGGGAAAAGAAAAACTGGACAGGGGTCACTTGCAAAGAGGAAAGAGCGGTACAATGCTTCGTCTGATAGAAAGTGCGGGTCACTCGGGAGAATGCTCGGAGCCTTCGGTCTTCCCCAACCCCTATAGCCTATCGCCTATAACCTGTCGCCCCTAGCCCATTGCCCATGACTACCACCGAAATCGTTTGGCTAGGGATCGGGTTCTTCGGCCAGGGCATCTTTTTCATGCGCTGGGTCGTCCAGTGGGTCGCGTCGGAACGGAGCGCGCAAAGCCGCGTGCCCCTGGCCTTCTGGTACATGAGCCTGTTTGGCGGCCTGATCACCCTGGCCTATGCCATCTATCGCAGAGACCCCGTCTTCATCGCCGGCCAAAGCGTCGGCGCCATCGTCTATCTCCGCAACCTCATGTTGATCCACCGGACCGGCCAAGTTTCAAGCGAATCCTCGACCCAGCCAGCCTCGCCCCCCTCACTTCCCACCGATGCTCAGGGCCCCAGGTGACGCCTCGGTGACCAGGTGACGATGGCGAATCGTTGGTCCCAGTTGGCCGCCCTCTTGGCGCTGGCCGTGCTCCTGTTCTTCTTGGGTCTCGGGACCCTCGGGCTCACTGACCGGGATGAGGGCCGGAATGCCGAGGCAGGCCGGGAGATGGTCGAAACCGGGAACTGGATCAGTCCTACCTATAACTATGAACCCCGATTCGCCAAGCCGGTCTTTGTCTACTGGCTCATGGCGCTGTCCTATACGTTGTTCGGCGTCAGCGAGTTTACCGCCCGACTGCCTTCCGCGGTCTTCGGGGTCGCCCTGATCCTCCTCCAGTACGGCTTTCTCTCGCGGGTCCGGGATCCCG
>JBFFYZ010000427.1:0-2208 GCA_041568895.1 Nitrospiraceae bacterium | reverse complement strand
GAAAGCCGGCCCTTGCCGCGATTCGCACATCTCGGGTCGGGGCGAGTCGGAAGATAGGGGAGCCGCGGTGAATTGTCAAACCCGGCCATGACGATCCCCAAGTTGACCATCCTTGTCGTCCTGTTGGGCCTCTCGGTGACGTTGGCGGCCACGAACCCCTCCACCGCCGATTACCTCGAATTCCTTCGCACGCAGCTGCTTCAGGCCTTGCACCAGAAACTGGACCGGGTGGATTCTTCCCTTTCCTCTGACGAGCGGAAACTGGTTCGAACCCTGGTGCAGGCGCAAGGCCCCCGGCTGGTCGATGGCCTCATCCGGCCCAATACCATTCGACGCAACTACGGGCTGTTCACGGTGTTTGAAACCACCGCGCTGGACAGCCGGGTCGTTGTGGTCGGCATCGGGCGGCAGTTTATTCCGGTGGCCGGTGTCGAAGAGGCCTCCCTCAAATTGGGGCAACGTACGTTTTCCGCTGCCTCTCCCCGCTTTTAAAAAAATAATTCCATCACTCGTTTCCGAAGGTATTTTGACCTGCTCCTGAAGGTCTTCGTTTCTGTTGATAACCTTCCCTCCATCCCCTTCCTTTCCGCTCCTGTGGCCCGGTTTTCGTTATCCACAGGTTTTATCCTTTTATCCACAAGGACCCCCTATATATAGTAGGATTTTATGTTGACAAGCACTAAGGGTAGGTCTATATTGCGCGTCGACTGCTTGTAAACTCTAACCTTCCCTCTGAATCGGACCGTTTCTCGTCGCTGGATCCAGGCATTAAACAAGGACCCCAATATGGACGGACTGTGGCCTCGAATCGTGTCCATCCTGGTTTCGGAGCAGCGAGTCCCAACTGGTATTCCCTGAGTTGAGCGGCCGGGTTGGTCGGCCGGAGTAGGCAGGTTCACCACTTCATCTCCGCTTTCCTGGGCTGCGGCAGGCGCTATGGCAGAAAAGTGGGAGATCATCGGCACTTTTTCAGTGAAGGAGGGATGACGTGAGGATCGAACGCAAGTTCACGCGGAAGGGCGAGGGCCCCTACCAAGGCATCCAGTTCGTGAAGCGTTCCTCAGAGATCAAGAATCCCGACGGCTCCACGGTGTTCAAGCTCGACCACATCGAGGTGCCGGACAAATGGACCCAACTCGCGGTGGACATCCTGGCCCAGAAATATTTCCGCAAGGCCGGGGTCCCGGAGCTCGGGCCCGATGGGAAACCCCTCCTCGGGTCGGATGGAAAGCCCGTTCTGGGCGGAGAGCGTGACGCCCGCCAGGTGTTCCACCGGCTGGCCGGCTGCTGGACCTTCTGGGGCAAGGCGCACGGGTACTTCAACACGGAGGAGGACTCCGCGGCCTTTTACGACGAAATGTGTTACATGCTGGCCCGGCAAATGGCCGCGCCGAATTCTCCGCAGTGGTTCAACACCGGGCTCCACTTTGCCTACGGCCTCTCCGGGCCTTCCCAGGGCCATTACTACGTGGACCCCGTCAAGCGTGAGATGGTCAAGGCGGCCAATGCGTTTGAACATCCGCAACCGCACGCCTGTTTCATTCAAGCCATCGAGGACGACCTCGTCAACGACGGCGGGATCATGGACCTCTGGACCAGGGAGGCCCGGCTGTTCAAGTACGGGTCCGGGACGGGGACAAATTTCTCCAAGCTCCGCGGCGATGGGGAGTCCCTCTCGGGTGGAGGCAAATCCTCCGGACTGATGTCTTTCCTTAAGATCGGGGACCGTGCGGCGGGCGCCATTAAGTCCGGCGGGACAACCCGGCGGGCCGCCAAGATGGTCTGCCTGGACCTCGACCATCCCGACGTTGAAGAATTCATCGATTGGAAGGTGGTCGAAGAGCAGAAAGTGGCTGCAATGGTGACGGGCTCGAAGATCTGCGCGCAGCGGCTCAACGCCGTGCTCAAGGCCTGCCACGTACCGGACGGGGAAGGGCAGACCCGGGTTGAAACGGATCTGGAGAAAAATCCGGGGCTCAAACAGGCGATCCGGGAGGCCAGGTTGGCGGCGGTGCCGGAGGCCTATATCCAACGGATGTTCGCCTATGCCGGAGAGGGGTTCACCCATTTCCAGTTCCACGAGTATGACACCAACTGGGACGGCCGGGCCTACCAGACCGTATCCGGGCAGAACTCCAATAACAGCGTGCGGATGCCGAAGGAATTTTTTACGATCCTGGAGCAGGACGGGGATTGGCCGCTGAAGCG
>JBFFYZ010000426.1:0-2212 GCA_041568895.1 Nitrospiraceae bacterium | reverse complement strand
GAAGAAGAGGATTTTACGCTGCTGGACCGGTGCCCGGTCTGCAAAGGCGCCCGGCTGAAGCCGGAGAGCCTCTCGGTCAAGGTTGGCCGACGCTCGATCGCGGAGGTCACCGAACTCTCGGTCCGGGCCGCCGCCGACTATTTTCGCTCCCTGGCGCTGACAGACCGGGAAAGCTTTATCGCCCAGCGCATCCTGAAGGAAATCCGGGAACGGCTCGGCTTCCTGGTCAATGTCGGGCTGGATTACCTGACCCTCGACCGCCCGGCCGCGACCCTCTCCGGCGGAGAAGGGCAGCGCATTCGCCTGGCCACCCAGATCGGGTCCGGCCTGGTCGGCGTCCTCTACATCCTGGACGAGCCGTCGATCGGCCTGCACCAGCGGGACAACAAGCGGCTGCTCCAGACCCTACTGCGCTTGCGGGACATGGGGAATACGGTCGTGGTGGTGGAGCACGACGCGGAGACGATGCGGGCCGCGGATTTTATCCTGGATATGGGCCCGGGAGCCGGCACCCATGGGGGGCAGATCATTGCTTCCGGCCCGCCGTCCGCCATCGTGAAACATCCAAGCTCCCTGACCGGCCGGTATCTGCGGGGAGACCTCACCGTCTCCCTCCCGAAGCGCACGCGACGGCCCAAGGGGTACCTCGCCGTCGTGGGAGCCAGGAAACACAATCTGAAGGGCATCACCGCACGCATTCCCCTGGGCTTGCTCACCTGCGTGACCGGCGTTTCTGGATCAGGGAAGAGCACGCTGGTGCTGGAGGTCCTGTTTCACTCTCTGTCCCAATTGCTCTACGCGAAAAAACCAAAGATCGACGGCTGCAAGGAGCTGGCCGGCGCGGACCTGCTCGACAAGGTGATTGATATCGACCAGTCCCCCATCGGCCGGACGCCGCGTTCGAATCCGGCCACCTATACCGGCCTGTTCACGTTCATTCGGGATCTGTTCACCATGCTGCCCGAGTCGCGGGTGCGCGGGTACAAACCGGGGCGCTATTCGTTCAATGTGAAAGGCGGGCGCTGTGAGGCCTGCCAGGGCGACGGCCTGATCAAGATCGAGATGCATTTTCTCCCCGACATCTATGTCACTTGCGAGGTGTGCAAGGGGAGGCGGTACAACCGGGAGACGCTGGAGATCCGCTATAAAGACCGGAGCATCGCCGACGTGCTGGACATGACCGTCGAGGAAGCCTTGGAATTCTTCGAGCACCTGCCGCACCTCAAGAATAAGCTCAAGACGCTCCATGACGTGGGCCTGCACTACATCAAGCTGGGGCAGTCCGCGACGACCCTGTCCGGCGGCGAGGCTCAGCGGGTGAAGCTCTCGCGCGAGCTCTCCAAACGCGCGACCGGCCGGACCCTCTACATCCTGGATGAGCCCACCACCGGGTTGCACTTTGCCGACATCCAGCGCCTGCTGGACGTGCTCAACCGGCTCGTGGAGGCCGGGAACACGGTCGTCGTGATCGAGCACAACCTGGACGTGGTCCGGAACGCGGATTGGATTTTGGATTTGGGGCCCGAAGGAGGGGATCGGGGCGGGGAGATCGTGGCCGAAGGGACGCCGGCGGAGGTGGCGCGGGCGTCGCGGTCGTACACGGGGCAGGTGCTGCGGGAAGCCGGGGTCGGCGGATAAAGCCTTGGTGACCAGGCCGATCCCCTGTGCTCGCGCAGCGCGCGGCCTCGGAAGGCCCCGGGTACCCGTTGCTCTGTATGATGCAACGGGTGATGACGCGCGCAGTTGGGGATCAGCCAGGCCATCATTCCAGACAATGAAAAAGAACACCTAGATCCTCAACGCGCATCCGGTCAATCCGAGGCCTTCGAGGCTCATCCCGTCCATCCCAGCCTCCGCGCCACAACAAAATGGAGGAGAGTGTTGGCAAGAAGGCGCCGAGGGCCTTCTCGCCAATTGGTAGAGGAAAACGTTGAATCAGAGTTTTGGTGAGAAGTAGAAATTTTCTGCACTTCTGGTGACCTCCGAGCTAACAGGAGGAACCATGGTCCTGGTGATCGGAGGCGGGGTTTTGATGGGGGCAGCGGTCCTCTACTTGGGATTCAAGCTGCGCATCGTGTTCCAGATCAGCCGGGAGCCCGCGTCCCACGGAGGAGTGCCCACGCTGGACGGCATCATTTTCCCGCCGATCTTTTTCACCTGGGGGCTCAGTTTCTTTGGCGAAGGATCTGATTTCCTGGCGATGCCCACCTGG
>JBFFYZ010000425.1:0-2233 GCA_041568895.1 Nitrospiraceae bacterium | reverse complement strand
TGTGCAAACCCTGGACGTGTTCATCGTGTCCGTTTCGGCCATCCTGATCAGCTTCGCGGCCACCCTGTATCCCTCCTGGCAGGCGGCCAAGCTGGATCCGGCCGCGGCCTTGCGCTATGAGTAAGGCATGATGACCATGGGGGCTTCCCGAGGGGATCGGCTGGTACAGGTCATGGACCTCTACAAGTCGTTTCCGATGGAGGGGGTCCAGGTAGATGCGCTGCGGGGGGTCTCGTTCGATATCGCGCGGGGAGAGATGCTGGCGATCGTCGGAGCTTCAGGGGCCGGGAAGAGCACCCTGCTCCAGATCATCGGGACGCTGGACCGCCCTACCAAGGGCACGGTCCTCTACGAAGACCGGGATCTCTTCCGTCTGTCGGAACCGGAGCAGGCGGAATTTCGCAACCAGCGGATCGGCTTCGTCTTCCAGTTCCATCACCTGCTGCCGGAATTCACCGCCCTGGAAAACACCTGTATGCCAGCCCTCATCCGCAACCGGCCGTCGGCCGAGGTGCGGGCTCAGGCCACGACGCTCCTCCAGGAGGTGGGCTTGGGAAACCGGCTGCGGCACAAGCCGGGAGAATTGTCCGGTGGGGAACAACAGCGGGTGGCTGTGGCACGGGCCCTTATGCAGCACCCGGACCTCGTGCTCGCGGATGAGCCGACCGGCAATCTGGACACCCACACGGGGGACGCCCTGTTCGACCTGCTCCGAAAGCTCAATCAGGAGCGGACCATCAGCTTCGTGATCGTTACCCACAACGAAAAACTGTCCGCCCAAGCCGACCGCCTGATTCACATGGAAGACGGCCAGATCACCAAATCCGACCGCCGTACCTAAAACCGCGCCATGATCCCGATATAGGGTCCCTTCTGCAGCCAGTCCGCCCGGTCGCCCGAATCGGTATCGCGCGCGATGACCCGGAAATACCGGTACCCGACGGACAGTCCCACCCAGTCCCATGGCGAGATCGTCAAGGCCCCCTGGCTGTCGATCAACTCCCCCTTAAAGCCGGACACACCCAGCTTGAAGATGTTGAATTCAGCCGAGATCTTGACCCAGTCGTGCGGCCAGATCTGGAGTCCGCCACCGATGGTGGGGATGGGGACCTGAATGGTTTCCTTGACCGTCCCGACTGTGTTCCCCCTCACCTGCGCCTCGATGTCCAAATAATGCACTTGAAGATTCAGGTTCGCCGCAAAACGCGAGAATTTGAGAAAATCATACTGGTACCCTCCCGCAATTTCCTTGAACTTCAATTCAGTGTGGGTGGATTCCCCCACCGTGAAGGTTTGCCCGCCGAAGTTGAACTGCTGAGTGATGGTCTTGTCTCCGGCGTACTGCATGTTCAAATAAGACGCCCAGATGCGATGGTTCTCGGCGAAGTGAAGGGACAGCTTCGGTAGATAGAAATTTTGCCTCGTGTTCACCCCGAGCGTGCTGGCAAAGTCAAGGGTGCTCCCGGGTAGGCCGGTTGATGAGCTCTGGACGGACCCCTTCAGTGTCGGCCCCCATCCCCGCAGCTCCAACTCGATCCAGGCATTCTCCCCCTTGGGTGCCGCCTGCGCCTGATCAACGAAAGTCCCTCCCCATAAAATCCACGCTCCCAACAGAAATCCGACCACAAACCACGCGCGATGGCTGGATGCGTGCATGCCGGCGCCTCCTTTTTCAAAGAATGCATGGTTCCGGCAACCAGGAAGTAGCCTTGAGGAAAAGTAGCAAGGAAGGGCCACCCCGTCAAAATATATTCGTTGGAAGGACGGGCAGCTGGGAGAGAACGGCTAAAGGTTATGCACGAGGCTTGGTCTTGGTATAGACCTTGGCCTCGACAAAGAGCTCGAAGAGGTGGGAATCGACCTTGCCGTGCTTGACCTCGGACTCGATGATCCTCAGGGCTTGGGGGGGCGGCACCGCCGCTTTGTAGGGACGATCGGCGGCCGTGAGGGCGTCATAGATGTCGCTGATCGTCATCATGCGGGTTTGAACCGGGATCACTTGCCCCGGCACCTTTAAGGGATAGCCGGTGCCGTCCAATTTTTCGTGATGCCCGT
Organism: Nitrospiraceae bacterium; assembly: GCA_041568895.1. Lineage (GTDB taxonomy): Bacteria > Nitrospirota > Nitrospiria > Nitrospirales > Nitrospiraceae > JBFFYZ01. The sequence continues at coordinate 178 of JBFFYZ010000425.1, read as the reverse complement.
AGGCAATCTCGGGGATGCTTTTCAGCTTCTTCGTCCAGGGGATGGTGGACAGAAACTTGTACGTATGGGTCACGTGGCTCTCGATCTCCAGGCGTTCCTCCACGGTGAGGTTTCCCTGAGCCACGGACAGAGCGACGACCTCCTCCGAGGCCAGATAGGGCTTGGGACCGTCGAAGGA
>JBFFYZ010000424.1:0-2236 GCA_041568895.1 Nitrospiraceae bacterium | reverse complement strand
CGGTATACGATCATCGATGTGTTTGCTGATGACCGCCAAGGCCTATTGTACGTGATCACCCGCGCGATGTTCCGGCTCGGCCTGTCGGTTCATGCCGCCCGGATCTCGACCCGTCTGGATCAAGTGGCGGACGTGTTTTATGTCACGCACCAGCAAGGAGGGAAGCTTGAAGACCGAACTCGACTGGAGGCCATCCGTCACACCATTCAGAAAGAAATCGATCAATTCCTCGGCGACAAGCTCGGGGAAGGAGTTGGTGAGGGAAACGGCGTCTCATCATATTTACTCTAGGACCTATCTACCGTTTGAGGTGAGGAAAGGAGGCTTGGAATGACTCCCCGGGAAGTACTCGAGTTTGCAAAGAAGCACAAGGTCCAGGTGGTGGACTTGAAGTTCGTGGACCTGCTTGGTACCTGGCAGCATTTTTCCATCCCCATCGAGGAATTAAATGACGGCACGTTTAAGGACGGGTCCGGATTCGATGGCTCGTCGATCCGCGGTTGGAAGGCCATTCATAACAGCGACATGTTGGCCGTACCCGATCCGAGCACGGCCTGCATGGATCCCTTCACCTCCGTGGCCACGCTCAGTCTCGTCTGCAATGTCGTGGATCCCATCACCCGGGAACCCTACGATCGGGATCCTCGGAACGTGGCCCAGCGGGCCGAAAAATACCTCAAGAGCACCAAGATCGGGGATATTTCCTACTGGGGGCCTGAAGCGGAGTTTTTCATCTTCGACCAGGTCCGGTACGATCAAAACAGCCATAGCGGCTACTATTTTCTCGACTCCGACGAAGGGGTCTGGAACTCCGGGAAGGACGGGGCCAATTTGGGCTCGAAGCCCCGCCACAAGGAAGGGTATTTCCCCGTGCCGCCCACCGACACGCAGCAGGACATCCGGAGCGAGATGATTCTGGAAATGCAGAAGGTCGGGATTCCGGTTGAAAAACAGCACCACGAGGTGGCCACGGCCGGCCAGGCCGAAATCGACCTGCGGTTTGACTCCCTGGTGGCGATGGCCGACAAAATGCTGATGTACAAATACATCGTCAAGAACGTGGCCCGTCGGCACCAGAAGACGGTCACCTTCATGCCCAAGCCCATGTTCGGCGACAATGGCTCGGGGATGCACACGCACCAGAGCATTTGGAAGGACGGAAAACCGTTGTTCGCCGGAAAAGAATACGCCGGAGTCTCCCAGCTTTGTCTGTATTACATCGGGGGGATTCTCAAGCATGCGCCCGCGCTGGCGGCGTTCACCAATCCGACCACCAACAGTTACAAGCGGCTGACTCCGGGATTTGAAGCGCCGGTGCTGCTGGCCTATTCCAGCCGGAACCGGTCCGCGAACATTCGAATCCCCATGTATTCGCCCAGCCCGAAGGCCAAGCGGATCGAAGTTCGGTTCCCGGATCCGGCGTGCAACCCCTATGTGGGATTTGCGGCGATGCTGATGGCGGGATTGGACGGCATCGAGAACAAGATTGATCCGGGCGAACCGATGGACAAAGACCTATACGATCTGGAACCCACCGAGGCCGCCAGGATCCCAACCATGCCGGGCAGCCTCGACGAGTCGGTCCGAAACCTGGAACGGGACCATCAGTTCCTGCTCAAGGGCGGGGTCTTTAGCCAGGATTTTGTGGAAGCCTGGATCACGTTTAAGCGGAGCCGAGAGATCGATCCCCTCCGTCTCCGTCCGCATCCCTTCGAGTTTTTCATGTACTACGACGTTTAGTTCGGAGGGAGGAGTGGTCCGGCCGACGGCCGGAGGGTAAACCGAATCATGGCTCGACAAGGTGGTCGAGCCTTCCACTGGCAAAGGCGCCAGATCATCGGAATAGGGTCCTCGTGATGCTATTCCGCATGATTGTGGCGCCTTTGTATTAACGGATCTTTTCAGTGAAGGAGGGCCTGATTGTCCAGATGAGTGTCAACGAATCAGCCAAACCTCCATGTGAAGGCCAGGGACAAGGCCCTTCCTCGGTGCCGGACCACAGTCAATCTTTCACGCACCTTCAGGAGGAATGTGCCGCGTTGGAGGCGATCGCTGCGGCCTTGTCCGGGGCCGGCCCACTGGCCTCGAAGGTGGCTCGGGCCCGGCAATTGGTGCGGGCCCGGCTCGGTTTTGTGGAGGGGGCCCTTACCGTCGAAAACCCACGGGCCGGCCAGCGAGGTAGTTCCGGCTTACTGGGGGCAGGTGTCGGTCAGCCTGGAGCCCCGGTGCTCCCTCG
>JBFFYZ010000423.1:0-2253 GCA_041568895.1 Nitrospiraceae bacterium | reverse complement strand
TGGGGGCCTCGGGATTTCTCGGGGCCAACCTGGTTCGCGCCCTCCTGGCCAAAGGCGATCAGGTCCGCGGGCTGGTCCGGCCCACCAGCTCCCTCAGGACTCTGGAGGGATTGGCGGTCGAACGGGTCCAGGGTGATCTTTACGACCGCGAGTCGCTCCTCAAGGCCTGCACGGGCGTTGAGGTCGTGTACCAAACCGCCGGTTACTACCCGCCCCACACCGTTCCCGTCGCCACCGCTACCGGTCGTGCCCTGGAGGAGACACGCAATCTTGTTGAAGCGGTCCGCCGAGCTGCGGTGGGTCGTTTAGTCTTCACCAGCACCCTCACGACCATCGGCTTTCCGCGTGAGCCGAACCGCTTGGCCGACGAGACCTGCCCGTTCGTTTCGCTCTATCCCAACAACCCTTATCTGATGGCCAAGGCCGCGATGGAGCAGGAAGTCCTGGACGCGGCCCGGAACGGCCTCCCGGCCGTCGTGGTGAATCCCACCATGGTGCTTGGTCCCTACGACAGCAAGCCCACGAGCGGGACCCAGATCCTCATGATCGCGAAACGGCTCATGCCGGCCTATATTCAGGGACCGGTCAACGTGATCGATGTGCGGGATGTCGCTGTGGGGATGATCAGGGCCGCAGAGCGGGGGCGGATTGGCGAGCGGTACATCCTCGGTAACTGGAACACCACGCAGCAGGAGTTGAACACATTGATCGCGCGCGAGGCCGGGGTCATGGCTCCGCTCTTTCCGGTCCCGTACCAGCTTGCGAGAGTTGGATCAAAGGTTGGCGATTGGGCCTTTCGGACGATCTTGCGGAGACCCGCACCGGTGCCCGGGTTCTTTGTGGAGATGCTGCGGCACATGCAGGAGTATGACTGCTCCAAGGCCATCCGCGAGCTGGACTATCCCCGCAGCCCAGTCGAAGGCGCCATCCGCGACGCCCTCTTATGGTTCCGCTCCAACGGCTACCTCCCACCCTCCACACCGTAAGCTGATAGCGCCGCACCACCCTTCCTTTTACTCAAGGGGATGGGCCAGGGCTTCACAGAATACTTCACCGAAGAAGCGGGGAACCCACCGCGGCTCTGCCGAGAAGGAAAGCGGAAACTAACAGAGTCCGCGAGGAAATTTCCGAAGGCTTCCGCCGGGGACCCATTGCTCAGCCCATTGCAATGGGTGTTGAGCCCGGAAGGGCCGCTTCGGGAGGTGGGAACAGGAAGTCCTGGGCCATCCCCGTTTACATCGACAGCTTGTCGGCCACATTCCGCATTTGCACCCCGTGCACGAGCGACGCCCCGCCCCGAATCGCACAGGCGACATGGACGGCCTCGGTCATCTCCTCCACGTTGGACCCCTTTTCCAGGCAGGATTGGGTGTAGGCGTCAATGCAGTAGGGACATTGCACGGCGTGCGCCACGCCCAGCGCGATCAGCGCCTTTTCCCGCTCGGTCAGCGCGCCCTCGGCGAACACTGCGTTGTAGTAGCTGGAAAATTTCTCCCACAGCGCCTTGTTTCCCTTGCCCATGTCCGCAAACTTATCGAGATCCTTCGGATGATAGTAGGTCTCCATGAGTCACCCTAAGAAATGATGAGTGCTGAACGCTGAAGGATGAATGTAAGAATTTATCACCCGTTCATCATTCCGCACTCATCGTTCAGCGCTTGTGTTATGCCGTTCCCGGTTTATCCGGCTCCGTATGAGCCAGGATCTCGGCAAAGCGGGTGCCGACAATGCCCGTGACTTTCCCCATGAGCTCGGACACCTCTCGCCACTCTTCGGGGCGGAGGTCCTGTTTCATTTGTGGGTGGATTCCCCACTGGGCGTTCACTTGTTGCCCATCTCGGGTAACGACCACCATGAGCAACTCGACCTCCCGCTTGTCCCCGGTCTCGGCGGGTTGCCCGTCTCCTGGCTTTCCCGAGGGGCCCGGGGGGATATTTGGTGGTGGGGTCTGCGTAGCCATTCCGTCCTCCTTGCCTCAGGCCTTACCGGGCATGATACCCCATCTCCGTCGGCGCTGTACACGCCCTTGCCCCCCCGACCCGTGGCCTTCCGCTCCAGGACTGCCGACGGTGTGAATTGACTTTCAAAAAATGAATGGGTAGTATCACCAACTAGAATTGATATTCACCAGAGGGAACGACCATGGGCCAGCGGTCTGCACGGAAAACCCGCGAACAGGAATGGCGACGTCGCGACATCTTGGCCACCGCCGAGCGCCTGTTCTCCAAAAATGGATTTTTTAAAACCGGCATG
>JBFFYZ010000422.1:0-2254 GCA_041568895.1 Nitrospiraceae bacterium | reverse complement strand
CGCTGATACTTGTCCCCGGCCCAAATGAGGTCCGGTGCCTGCTTCAGCCGCCGGGCGGTGGGCTCCCCCGCAATCCGGTGGCACTGCGTACAGGTCTTGTGAACGATGGCTTCTCCCTTGCTTTGCGTTTGGGCCCCGGCCGTCGTCCAGGCCAGGAAGCCAAGGATTCCCAGCGCGACGACGATTCGTCCGACGGTTCGACGAGATTTCATACGGCTCCCCTTTCCGTTCACTTGCGTGCATTCCCGGGCAAAAAAAACACCGGAATGAAACGCAATTCCGATGCCATGCCTGACACTTCAAGAATGCTGAAAAACGCTTACTTTTCGATGGCTTCTGTTTACCCACGTCGACCACAAAAGGGACATATTCCACAGCAGCCCATCGCCCTCTGGCGCATAACGCTACAGCCCACAGCCTGGGTTTCAAGCCACAGAAAAGAGGCGACTCCAACTGTCGGGAATAAGGCCCTTGGGGGACCCTCCGCCGTCTTTTCGCTCCTCCCCATGCGGGAGGCATTTTTGCAAGAACATCACATGAGGCCGGGACTCTTACATATCTTCTGAAGCCTTACCTTCGAAGAGATCAGAAAGGTCGTAGCTCTATGAATCCGTTCCAGGTGGCATTAACCGGCGACATCATGTTAGGGCGGTTAGTGGATCGCCTGATCATTCAAAATCCTGACCTCCCTCCAGGAAGCGTGTGGGGGGACGTGCTCCCGCTCCTGTTGAAAGCGGATTGTCGGCTGGCCAACCTCGAATGCGTCATCAGCAAGCAGGGCCAGGCCTGGGACCCTGACCACAAACCCTTTCATTTCCGGGCCGATCCTCGGGCCATTCAGGTGTTGCAGACCGCTCGAATCGATTGCGTGACCCTCGCCAACAACCATGTCCTGGATTTCGGGCCGGCGGCCTTGCAAGATTGTCTCATTCTCCTTGATCAGGCAGGGATCCGGCATGTCGGTGCCGGCCCTGATCTCGAGTCGGCCTTGGAGCCCGTGCTCCTGGAATTACCCGAGGCCCGTCTCGCGATCGTGGCCCTAACCGACAACGAGCCGCGCTGGGAGGCCAAGGATCAAACTCCGGGGATCAACTATGTCCGCTCTGACGAGAAGGGCCTGGTGGAGCCCTATCGAGCCCGCACCGCCATGGTTTTGGAGCAGGCCCGGCGCCTGGCCTCATTCGTCATCGTGAGCGCCCATGTCGGACCGAATTGGGGCAAGCCCTCGGCCTCCATTCAAGCCCTGGCCCACGAGGTAGTGGACCTGGGCGCCGACCTCTATTGGGGGCACTCCAATCACACCCCGCAGGGCATCGAGTGGTACCGAGAGAAACCCATCTTGTATTCCACCGGCGACTTTGTGGACGATTACGCCGTCAGCCCTCTGGAGCGAAACGATTTGTCCTTCCTGTTTTGTCTCGACGTGGAAGGCGACCAGGTCCGTCGGATTCGGCTGCAACCGTCCGCGATCGACCGCTGCCACGTTCGACAAGCCAAAGGGGCCGACGTGAAGTTCCTGCAGGAGACCATGCGAGCGAAGTGTGCCGACTGGGGTACAGCGATTGACTTTCACGAGGGCGTGGGAACCGTCCGCTCTCCTTCGGGACCCCGCGGCACGGCATCCGCCTAATCGTGGCTGCGACGGGAGTGGGGTTCAGGTGGGGCGCATTTACATCGGCACGTCCGGCTGGCATTACAGCCATTGGGTAGGGCCCTTTTATCCCAAGGGCATGCCGAGTGAGGACTTCCTTTCTTATTATATAGGGCGCTTTCAAACCGTCGAGATCAACAACACCTTTTATCACCTACCCTCCAAGAAAACACTGGCCGGATGGCGCGAGGCGACCCCTCAAAACTTTCTGTTCTCCTGTAAGGCGAGCCGCTTCATCACCCACATGAAAAAACTCAAGGATCCGGGCCGCAGTTTGCCTCGGTTTTTCACCGCGATGGACGTGCTCGGGGAGAAGCTTGGTCCAGTCCTGTTCCAGTTGCCGCCGCGCTGGCGAGTGAACCCGGAGCGTCTGGAAGCCTTCCTCGAACAACTGCCCCGAGGATACCGGTGCGCCTTCGAGCTTCGGGACGAGACTTGGTTTACCCGCGACGTTTCTCGCCTTCTTTCCAAGTACGGCGCCGCCTTCTGCATCTATGACCTGGATCGCCGGCAATCCCCTATGGAGGTGACGGCCGACTTCGTCTACATCAGACTGCACGGGCCGGACGGGCCCTACCGGGGCCGGTATGACGCCCGAGTCCT
>JBFFYZ010000421.1:0-2257 GCA_041568895.1 Nitrospiraceae bacterium | reverse complement strand
TGAATGCCGTGAGCTGGCCAAGGCAGCCGGGGCGACCCCGGCCTCCGGAAAGTCCGGCCAGGTGGCGGGGAGTACGGCGGTCGGGGCCGGCGTGGGAGCGGCGGCAGGGGCGGCCGGTGGGGCCGTGGTGGGCGCTGCTGCACGCGGGTCGGCCGTGGGGGCGGTCAGCGGTGCCGTGGGCGGATTACTCGGCGGGCTCTTTCGCCGACCCGCGCCGAACCAGGCCTACATGAACTTCGTCGATCGCTGTCTCATAGACCGGGGCTATGAACCGGTGGGATGGGAATGAGCCTGAAGAGCAACCGGGGGAAGGGCTTCAGAGTGGCTGTGACCTTATAACAATGAGGTGGGTATGCCCAAGAAAGCTCAACGGAGTGGCAGGAGTGGCCGTTCAAAGGCAAAGGCCCGCGGAGGCGGGCGTGGCGTTCAGGCCCGGCGTCACCTTCCCACGGACCTTCTCTTGGAATCGCTGGGTGAGGAAGTCCACATCATGCTGCCGGAGCTGGCTGCCCGTCTTGCGGCCGTTGAGCATCTGTTGGTGGAGAAGCAACTCTGCTCACACGAGGACCTCGTTCGATCACGGGAGTTTGTGGACATCCGGCGTGGCCAGGGAGAGGATCAGTAGGCTTGGACACCGCAGGGGCAGGTTCAGGCAGGCCGGAGGAGCGGAGGGTTGCTCCGGCCGGCTGGAGTCACACCGCTTTGGGTTTCGTGGGTTCCACGGTTAACTTCTGCCCGCAGGCGGCACAAAATTTTTGCCCGCCTCGGACCGATTCGCCGCAACGGGGACAGCCCGAGGCGCCTGAGCCGGAGCGGCCGGATTTCCCTTCCCTGACGGTCTCAAAGGCTGAGCTGAGGGAACTGGCGTTGCGGAACCAGGCCGCCGTCAGCCACAGGGCGGCACCCACGATTCCCACCACAAAAATCCAGTTGTAAATCCCCTTTCCCGTTTTTCCCAACAAGGGCCCCAACAGGAGGAGGGCCACCTGATACCCCGCTGCAAGGACGACCAGCGTCGCGAAAGGCGGAATTATCTGACCCAAAAAGGAAGGGGAGGACCCCTCTCGGGGGAGTTGAACCGCGGCCCGCTGGCCCATCAACCAGAACATCACGAGGGCGCCACCGTAGCCCAGAAACTGGACCACATGGGCCGCCGTCAATTTGGTCGAGCCCAGGGCGGTTTCTTTAAAGAGCGGGATATTTCCCAAGATGACTCCGAGCAAGAGCGCCAACAGCAGTGCCGATCCGTATTGTACCGTCCACCCCCACGATTTCATCTCAGTCCTCCTTGCCCCTGGCGATCCAACCCTATGAACTTTCAGCCCGATAAACTCTCTGCCCGATCATCTTCTTGGTGATTCCGGTCACCGTGATCCTGTCGAAGACCAAGGTGTACGCACTGAGTCCGACACCTCGGGGAGCTAGAAGGGCCTCCCTCGGTGTTTCTCCTTTTTGGGTTTCTTTCCTTTGTACTTGGTCTGGTGCTCGCCGTAATAGAGGTACGGAGTGTCGGTGTCCAATTCCAAACTGACATACGCCGTGCTGTCCAGGATCACGGTAGGCGGAAGGGCGACCCCAACCTGCCAGTTTTCTCCGTTCATGTAAAAATAGGTTTTCCGGCTGATGTCGAAGTACACTCCGGAGTCGGGATAATAGTAGTAGCGGTGCATCTGCTTGGCTCGATGGCCGTGAGCCGGGGCCCAAGGAGGCGGTCCTCCTCCCTTCACTGCCGGAGGCCCGGATCGACGGTCATCCACGACCACGCAGGAGGTCAGCACCAAGACCGCGGCAGCCATTAGCAGGATCTGTTTCACGTGAACCTCCTTGCAGGAACCCGGTGGGAAGAAAATCCCAGGGGGAATGGCGCAACGGCTGGTATGAAAAAGCAAAAGAGGTGCCCGGGTGAGGTGTTTTTAAAAAATGCGAAAATCCTTACCAATTCATGGGCTTGAGTCAAGAACCTGATAGGCGGTGAGGGCTAGGGGGGCACCGTGGTTAGGAGGTTTTTGCACAGATTTGAACTTTCCCTGAGGAAGAGGGAAACACGAAGGGGAAGAGGTAAGGCCCGCCGCTCCGACGGACAGAAGTCGCTGCCGGAGAGTCACGAAACCGTCCGGGGGAACCGGGGAGGATGCTCTCGGTTAAAACAACCAGTCCAGGATGGCCGCCAACCACCGTTTGATCATGTCGAACCAGCCTTCCTCCATCGGTTCGGTTTTCGGCTGGTCCTGGGGTATCGGTGGAGCCGATTTCTTCG
>JBFFYZ010000420.1:0-2258 GCA_041568895.1 Nitrospiraceae bacterium | reverse complement strand
TGAATATGCCTCCCCGACGGAAAATTGGACCGCCGCCCTGCTCGATCGCCTGGAGAAAGCCGCCCCACCAGGGTGGATCACTCTCTGGGCAGATCAGCTCCTGCGTCAACTGGAAGGGACAGCCGTACCCATCAAACGCCTGCTGGCCCTGTACCGGCCAGCACTGGCCAAGCTGATCTTTGACGATGTTCTTGGGGACATTCATCTCTACGGCGACTACGGTCGGACCAGGGGGCATGCCGTCCGGCACTTTCATGTGGTCTTAGATGAAATCCACCTGAGAGATTTCATTGATTGGTGCCGCCATGAGAAGGGAGGCTCCGGCACGTACCAACCGCCGGTCTATACCGTGATCGCCCACAGCCTCGGCAGCATCATGAGCTTCGATGCACTGGTCTATGCCCGGGTCAAACAGGCTATTCGCGAGGACTCGGCCAGACCACGCCATCCCTGCCCCTCCTTGCCGTTTCCCGGTTATACCGAGGACGCAACGTGTGAACAAGAAACGTGGGACCGCCTCATTCAGGAAATCCGGGATTCCTCTGGTGGGAATGCGTGGCAAGTGATTCAAACCCGGTATCCTCACCTGACCGAGAAATTTCCTAAGGTCCCACCCCTTCTCTGGCGTAACCAAGTCCAGCAATTCATCACCTTGGGCTCGCCCATCGACAAGTTCCACGTCCTGTGGTTCCACAATTACTTTCACATGGGCCTGAGGAGGCCTCAACAGGACTTCCCGGAATTTTCACAGGAATGGGCGGCGGGGTGGGTGGAAGAATCGGCCGCAAAACCCATCCACTATAACCTCTGCGACGAACAGGACCCGGTCGGGCACCACCTCGACGTCGCTCAGGCAACATTGAATTACGCCAAACTGTTCGACACCAGCATTCCCCTGGTCTATCGGGATGTCGTCTTTCGCCGCTATGCGGTCCCGGGTCTCGCTCATATCAAATATTGGAGTGATGGGGACCTGTTTGAAAACATTCTCCGGGAGGTGATGGTCCAGAAGGGCCAACCAAATCCCATACGCGGAAGGTTTCTCTCCGAAAAATTTGCAGACTTGGACGGGTCCGTGTACAGAAAGGCGCTGACCTGGGCCTATTTTCGTCTCCCCTTCGCGGCAGCATTGGTGACCGGCCTGCTGCTCTATTACGCCTTCTATGGCTGGAAATACGGGAGCTTCTCCACCCAACATGGCCTGGCCTTGGCCCTTGCCATCTTGCTGTGGGTCAGGCCCGACCCCACGAGGGCGTATTTGAAAGAAGCCCTGCCTGGGAAGGGCGGGAAACTTTCCTGGTGGGATCGGTGGAAGCCGAGGCGAAGTATCCTGGCGAACCTGGTCGCCGGGTCCGTGGAATGGCGGCGAATTCTCATTTGGCTCAGTGAGGGGACCGCTACCACCGTAGAGGAGGCTCGCGAGAATCAGGTGCGGGTGGCGTTCAAGACTCAGGGAGGCTTTTGGAACTATGCCAAATGGCGGTATGGGGTCGGCCTGGGAGTCTTTGCCTGCTCGGCCTATTTCGCGGTGACTGGCCTAGGCGCCTCCACTCAGAAGGGTCTCTTTGACCTGTTCGGCTCCTCGAAACCCGCTGGAGGCTTAGGAAGGATGGTCGCCGAGTTGTTTACCATCCTCTCCCTCTCGTACCTCGGAACGATGGTTTATGTGGCCTATGTCTTTCAGAAAGTCAAAAACCAAAAAAAGGGATAGGACGGATGTACACGGATCTGCGATCCTCCCGTGTCAGGTCCACCAGCCCTTGGTTCCCCGCTCAGAAGAACCTTCAGTCTGAGAGGAGGGTGGCTTCTGGCGCATGCGAATGATGTCTTGTTGCAGGTGGTCCCGTTCCTGCCGGATCTTTTTCATGCGACGCCAGCGGCCCCAGGTCCACCATCGGAGTCTCTCCTGAAAGGTCACGACCGGAGGCGGGACGCTTCCAAGAGGTCCCCGATGAAAGTCGTGTCCCTTGGCTTCCCGACTCCTCTTGAAAAACCGGAGGTACCGTTCCAGATACGATTTTTCGCTTGTCATGGCTGAAACAACCGTGCTTCTGCCTGAATCCCGATGTGGCGGCTCCTGACATCGGTTTCTTGTATCACATGTTTTCTTCCCAGCCTAACCCGTTGATTTGTGCACATCCTAGCCTGTCGACTCCTTTTTTGGCAATGGGCTCCCTATGGTATAGTCAGCCCTGATATGAACATCAGACGGCTAGCTCTACCAATCTTGACCTGCCTCTTAATAGCGGGCCTGAGCC
>JBFFYZ010000419.1:0-2294 GCA_041568895.1 Nitrospiraceae bacterium | reverse complement strand
GTCCGATGTTGCGGCGGACGGTATCGAGAAAGGTGGTCTTGCCCAGACCGGGTGTCCCCCGAACCAGCAGGAACTGGCTGTGCCCTTGGCCGAACTTTTTCAGCGCCTCGGCCACCTGCAGCAACTGCACGCCGCGGCCGGCGATCGTGGCGCCCTCCAACTTTTGGAGCGCAGCCTTTGCGAAGATCTTTTGCGGTTCCATTTCTGCCGCGTCCGCCATGCCGTCGCGGCCCGATTTTTTGGCGTGGTAGAGGGCGGTGTCGGCCTTTTGGATCAGGTCCTTCCGGGTTTGGGCATCATCCGGCGCGGTGGCGACGCCCAGACTGAGGGTCATGCGCAAGGAGGTGTTCTTGTTCTGCACCACCATGGGTTTGGACCGGATACTCTGGATCAAACGCTCGCCCACCTGTTTGGCGATACCTTTTTGCGTCCGGGGCAGGAGCAGCAGAAACTCGTCGCCGGCATAGCGAATGGCCATGCCTTCCTCGCCCACCGCCTCTTTCATCAAATTAGATACGTAGATCAGGGCTTGGTCGCCCACGTCATGGCCGTGCTGGTCGTTGATCTGCTTGAAATAGTCGAGGTCGATCATGACGACCGACAAGGGATAGTCATCGAGGGTATCCCAGGGAACTTTATATTCCAGGTAATTGAGGAGGAAGCGCCGGTTGTAAATGCCGGTCAGCTCGTCTTCGAAAATAAGGCGAGAGGGGTCCTTCCCGGCCTTGACCAGCAGCTCGAGCAGGTTTTCTTGTTTCATCCGAACGACCTCGCGGATGAGATCACCACGGGACCCCTCTCAGCGGTCGGAAAATTTTGGTGGCCGCTTCTCCAAGAAGGCCGCTGTCCCTTCCTTTTTGTCGGCGGTTTCACACAGCTCGCCGAACAACTCCGCTTCCCGGGACAGACCTTCGGCCAGGGGGCTATCCAGTCCGGTCCGGATGGCCCGCAACGCGGATTGGATGGCAAGCCGTCCCTTGGCTGTGACCAGACCCGCCAGGACCAGCGCCTGCTTGACCACCTCCTGCGCAGGAACGACGCGGTTGACCAACCCCATCGCCAAGGCTTCCTCCGAGGGCACGGTTTCCCCGGTAAGAATCAGCTCGGCCGCCTTCGACGGTCCGATGATCCGGGGCAGCCGTTGGGTCCCCCCGAATCCGGGGATGAGGCCCAGTTTGATTTCCGGCACCCCGAGCGGCACCCCGGCCGCCGCCACCCGCATGTGGCAGGACATCGCTAATTCCAGGCCCCCGCCCAAGCAGGCTCCGTTGATGGCGGCGATCACCGGCTTGTCGTAGCGTTCAATCCGGTTCAACAGGGCCTGCCCGCGGGCGGACAGATCGGAACCCTGGTGGGCCGTTTCCAGCTTGGCCACCTCCTTGATATCGGCCCCTGGGCTGAAGAACCGACCGCTGGCGGTGAGCACGACCACCCGAATGTCATCGTCCGCCTCCAGATTCCCGAAGTGCTGGTCCAGCTCCTGGAGCACGGCGGAGCTGAGGACGTTCGAGGGTGGATTATTCAGGGTCATGGTCGCGATGCGGCCGGCCACCGAGACCGTTACGTACTTGCTCGCCATGGTTGGGGGCTCCTTTACCTCTCGTTACAGACCCTGGTAGCGGGGTCCACCCTCTGCGGGAGCACGCCAATCGATGTTCTGGACTTGGTCATCGCCACGCACGTCAATGGGGTCCTTGATGACGCAGGTCTTGCAATGCACGCAATTGGCGAAGTTGACCTGGATGCGCCGGTTGGCCCCCTCCCCGACCAGCTCGTACACTTTCGCGGGACAGAAATGCGTGCAGGGGGCCTCGCCGTAGCGGGGCAGGCATTCGGTCAGGCAGCGGGACGGGTTCAGGATCCGGATGTGCGAGGGCTGATCCTCCCGATGCTGGGTTCCCGAATGGTAGACATCCGTCAGCTTATCCACCAGGACGCTGGAATCATAGGCCGGAGGCTCGGCGGTTCGCCCTCCGCCGGAAATGTGGCTGGGCGGTTTCAAATGGCGAAAGTCCGGTTGGACCGAGCCGGGCTTGGTCGGGCCGAGGCCGGTCCAGAGGCTCAGTCCGCCGAGCAGAAGGCCGGGCAGCCGGCCCCAGGCAAACGCCCGCCGAAAATTCTGGACCCGGTACAGATCGCCCATCACGTAGGAGTCCGCCAACCGGCCCTCGTACGAGGCCAGCACGGACGCGGAGGCATCCCGGCGCGCCAACGCCTCATAGACCGTCTCCGCCGCCAGCATGCCGCTCTTCATCGCGTAATGGATTCCCTTCAGGTACGGAACATTGAGAAAG
>JBFFYZ010000418.1:0-2295 GCA_041568895.1 Nitrospiraceae bacterium | reverse complement strand
GGTCGCTCGGTACGGACCCGCGAGAGAACCCTTTCCCGATGACCGCGACACAGGACATCCCTGGTGACGGTTGGCCCGGCAGGAGGGTGGGTCGGCTACGGTCTCAGTGAGATCGGCCGGATTCGCACGTCCAACCAGGATGCTTTCGCCGTCTGTGATCCCGCCGGGCTGTGGGTGGTCGCCGATGGCATGGGGGGCCATGCGGGAGGCGACGTCGCCAGCAGGATTGCCGTCCAGACCGTCACCGCCTCGGTACAGAAAAGGATCGGGCTCTCGTCCAAGCAAGGATCCGCGGCCGATTCCATCAGCGCCATCTTGACCCATGCCGTCCAGGCCTCCAACCGTGCCATCCTCCTCGAGGCGGCGGCACAGCCGGACCTGACCGGCATGGGGACCACACTGGTGGTCCTACACCTCGCCACCACTCCCCGCCCTCTGGCCACCATCGCCAACGTCGGCGACAGCCGGGCCTATCGGCTCCGCGCCCAACAACTTACTCAGCTCACGGTGGACCATTCTCTGATCGAGGACTACCGCCGTCGGGGTTTGGTCTCGGAGGCCGAGGTCCACACCCATCCGTTGCGCCATGTCCTGAGCCGGGCCGTCGGGATCGACCCGGAAGCGGACCCGGACATCACGACTTTCGAGGTGGAGCCCGAGGACGTGTTCCTTCTGTGCACCGACGGGCTGACAAAAATGCTGGACGACCGGCGGATTCTGGATCTGTTGCTTCGCGCCGGCGACTCCCGAGAAAACATGGGCCAGTGCCTGGTCCGTGAAGCCAACCGCATGGGCGGAGAAGACAACATTACCATCGTCATCGTTTCTCGCGCTCGGCCGTGAGGGAGGCGGCGATCGAACGACGAAGGGATGCCGGCCAGTAAAAAGCTTTGACAATGGCCCCCAGGATATGTAGGGTTAAGGTTCAACGCCGCTCCACATCTTCACCACTCATTCACACAAGCCTTGGGTAACGGGCTGCACCACACCATGCATCAAGGCAATTCCGTGTCGAGAACAGCATTCCTGAAACGCGCGCTTAGCCCCTGGCTCGTGGTAGGGGGAACGTGCCTGCTGGCCGGTCTCAGCCTCGCGCATCAGGTGCAGGCGAAGGAAACCACTCCGGAGGAGGTCCTCCGCACGCTGGTGCGGGCAAACGAGGGAAAAGACCTGGCCACGATGGCGCGGCTGATGGCCCACGATCCGGACCAGGTGTCCTATTCGATCGGCGGCCGTAAATACGTCGGGTGGAAGCCGTTCGCCGAGGAGATGAAACTGGAGTTCGACTCCGTCACCCGGTTGGAAATTCCCATCACCAAGCTGCAGGTCTGGACCCGCGGGGACACCGCATGGTTCGCGATGGAGCTGGATTACATTCGATACGTGGGGACCGGGCCGGACCAATCGCGCACCCTGCTGCCCCTACGCGAGACGGGCGTGCTGGAGCGCCGGGACGGGAACTGGATCCTGGTAGCCTGGCACGAATCGTTTCGCACCCCAGAGCCGGCCACGCAGGTCGGAGCGGTCGCCCCCGTGTATTCCGGACCTGCCCAGCAAAACACGCCGACGGCCTCCCATACGCCGGATTTGAGCGGGGAATGGGATATTCACGAGGAAGACAAGTCATATCGGGCCACCCTCGACCAACAGGGCAACGGCCCCTACACTTGGAAGGACGGACGTATCGCCACCACGGGTTTTTCCGATCGTCTATGGCAAGGCACCTGGCATCAACCGGGGAACGATCGTGAAGGCGGATTCGAGGTGCTACTGTCGGAAGACGGAATGGAAGCGAGGGGGGTGTGGTGGTACACCAGGGTCGAGAAAAGGGCCAACATCCCGCCGCGCGAATGGGGCGGGTCCTACGTATGGAAACGAGTCACCACCGACCGGGCGACCCCCTCATCCCTGAACACCGACCAGGCTTCCACCCCTCACCCGGATACCCGGGGGATCGGCGCGGGCGGTCCGCCGATGAAGGACGGCAAGGCCGAGTAAGTTGACCGGGCGCCCTTAAAAGACCCTGGGCCCTATCCCAAATCCGTTGGAGGACACATGAACCGTTTGATTGTGGCGACCCTGGCAATGCTGTGGCTAGCCGGACCGGTATTCGGAGGGTCCACGCACGAACATAAGATCCCCACGCTCAAGGATCAGGACAAGACCAGCGTCACGATTCAAGGGAATACGGTCACGCTGACGTTCGGACCGGTGGATCTGCCTTCGGGTCATGATGGGGACCTGGCCGCCAGCATCCCCAAGCATTTTTTCACCCTGCCGAAAGACATGTACCTG
>JBFFYZ010000417.1:0-2297 GCA_041568895.1 Nitrospiraceae bacterium | reverse complement strand
TTCCTTAAGGGTTTAATTCATATCGGACTGAGCCATTTTCCGGCCGGCCGGGCGGGTGAAGCCTCCGCGGAGCACTTGTCGGATTGCATGCGGGACCTGGGGTTTGAAGTCAGCCGGCTCAAGACCGGGACTCCTCCCCGGCTCGATCGGGATACGATCGATGTGTCCCGGATGACTCCCCAACCGGGGGATGATCCGCCGCCGCCCTTTTCACATCGGACCGAGCGGATCACCACCCCGCAGGTGCTCTGCCATTTGACCTACACCAATCAGGACACTCATGACATCATCCGCGCCAACCTGGACCGGTCGCCCATGTACAGCGGCGTCATCGAGTCGGTCGGACCGCGGTACTGCCCTTCCATCGAAGACAAGGTCGTGCGGTTTGCGGATAAGACCCGGCACCAGATCTTCATCGAGCCGGAGGGGCTGGACAGCCACGAATACTATCCGAACGGAATTTCCACCAGCCTCCCGGTGGACGTGCAGGCTGCGATCTTGCGGACGATCCCGGGTCTGGAGCGAGCCACGATGCTCAAACCCGGGTATGCGGTGGAATATGACTACTTTCCCCCGAGACAGCTCCATCCCACGCTGGAGACAAAATTGGTGGAAGGCCTCTACCATGCCGGCCAGATCAATGGCACGTCCGGATATGAGGAGGCGGCGGCGCAGGGTATCATGGCGGGCATCAACGCCGTGTTGAAAGTGCGGGGCGAACCGCCACTCGTCCTCGACCGATCCCAAGCCTATATCGGAGTCCTGATCGATGACCTCATCACCAAGGATGCCCGCGAGCCCTACCGGATGTTCACCTCACGGGCAGAGTACCGGTTGCTGTTGCGGCAGGACAATGCGGACCTGCGACTCATGGACCTCGGGTACCGTCTGGGCCTGGTCTCAGACCAGTCCTATCGAAAGGTCCAGGCCAAGCGAACGGCCATTGACCGGGAAGTGGCGCACCTGAAGGAGACTCGACCGAAATGGACGGAGGCGGTGCAGGACAAGCTCGCTGAACTGGGATTTGCCGGTGTGACACCGGAGATGACCTTTGCCCAACTCCTACGGCGACCCGAAGTGACGTACGAGGCCGTGTTGGCCCTGGCCGGTGAAACGGGGCCCGACGATCCTGAAATCCGGGAGGCCGTAGAAATCGCCGTCAAATATGAAGGGTATATCAAGCGCCAAATGAACCAGGTTGCGGGGTTTAAGAGATTGGAAGAACGTCGGATTCCGGCCTCCTTCGATTACGACAAGGTCATTGGGTTCTCACGTGAAGTTCGCGAACAACTCAAGCGGGTCAGGCCCGCATCCATTGGCCAGGCGTCGCGAATTTCCGGTGTGACACCCCCCGCGATTTCCCTCCTGTTGGTCACCTTGGAACGCGACCGTCGAGGAGGCTTCGCCAGACCAGCATCCAGTACCGCTGGCAACACTCCACCGTCCTTCAGCGAATCGGCCTGAACCTGGCACCTCTACGAAGAGTTTTCCTGTCCTAGCCCTGCTCCAGGTGGCTCCATCTCCTCAGACTCCCTTTCTCGACCCCTTCGGTAAAATTGCTCTTGATTCCTGCGGTGCATTAGCGTAAATGTTCCACGTGGAACAGTCCAGGGAGTTGGTGGAGGTCCTTGGGACAGGCGCCAAAGAACTGGGCATTCCGCTCCAAGATGCTCAGATTCAGGCCTTTGGCCTCTATCTCAGGGAACTGACTATCTGGAATAAAAAAACCAACCTCACTGCCGTTCGGACCGACAGAGAAATCCTGGTCAAACACTTCCTTGATTCTTTGGCCTATAGCAAAGTGCTCCTTCCCCTTCGTGCTGGCTCGACTCTCCTGGATATTGGGAGTGGAGCTGGATTCCCTGGGCTGCCGTTGAAACTTTTCTTGCCGGAACTCCGAGTTACACTTCTGGAACCCAGCCTCAAAAAGACGGCCTTCCTGCGCCATATAATTGGAAGCCTGCACCTCCACCAGATCGAGGCGATATCACAGAGAATCGAAGATTTTTCAAAGGATTCCCAGCGTCATGGAGTCTTCGACTGGGCCACGACCAGAGCCGTGAAGGCTGAGTCAATCGTCCCATCCATAGGGCGAATCCTGTCAAAAGAGGGAAAGCTTATTTTAGGCCGGACCTCCACCCTCGATTTTTCTCCGGAATCCTATGGGCTTCGGCTCGTCAACGAGCTGTCTTTTAATCTACCGTTCGGTTTGGGAACCAGGGTATTGACGGTGTTGGAAGCAACAGCCAATGCCTGATCCGAATATGATCTATGTTCCACGTGGAACAACGGTCAAG
>JBFFYZ010000416.1:0-2299 GCA_041568895.1 Nitrospiraceae bacterium | reverse complement strand
GCCCACTGTTTGGTCAACAAGGCTGGGCGAATCCCTGCCGAAAGGGCTGGTGGCTTATGCCGGGGAGGGTCTTCTGTTCGGTGCTACTAAACGTTTGCATCGTGACGGCCCCCGCTACCCTGGCGTTGTCGGAGATGTGGGCTTGCTCCCAATCGGATGGGACGGATTTGTTTACAGACAGGGGAGGGCCTGGATGTAAAAGACTGGGTGACAAGGGCCAAGACCAGGCCACAAAAAGTCCGCCACACACCTCCTCCGGTTCCCCACCATTCCCTCGTTTGCCTTCCTCGCCATCCTCAACCACGGATTATTGGTCTGGCGTTGCCGCCTATCAACGGGGCGACTATGACGCGGCCCTCTTGGAGTTTCGCCCTGCGGCGGAGCAAGGGAACGCCAATGCTCAGTACTACCTTGGGTCGATGTACGAAATGGGGGAGGGTGTGCCGAAGAACAATGCCCAGGCATTCCACTGGTATAAGTTGGCGGGTGACAATGGGAATTCGGCCGGGCAAGCTCGGGCCGGCTGGATGTCCTACCAAGGGCAGGGTGTGCCTAAAAATTTCGTCGAAGCGTTTCGCTGGTTCCGTCTGGCTGCGGAGCAAGGACATACGGGGGCTATGAACATGCTGGGCTCCATGTACTTCAGTGGAACCGGTGTGCCGCAGGACTCAGGAAAAGCCTACAAGCTTTGGAGCCTCACTGCCAGCCAAGAACACAGTACCGGCCAGTTTAACCTTGGGATTTTCCATCGAGGCGAGGGGTCCTCTCAAGGGAATGTTCTCGCCTATATGTGGTTTGAGCTTTCCTCATCCCATGGAGATGGCAACTCCTTTAATGCCCAAAGGGAGCTGAAGGCATTGACCAAGCGTATGGCGCCAGCAGAAATTGCCGAAGCGCGAAAGCGGGTCAAGGTGTGGAAGCCCCAACACCTCACCGATCATGAGTTGGGGAGCCAGGCGAAACTCATTCTAGCCAGTGCAAGTCCAAGTCCAAGTCTCCCAAAAACAACACCAACTTTATCAGGACAATCCCAGCCAGAAGGCCGGGGACCCGAAGAGCCCCCTTCTCCGCCACCGGCGACGCAGCCGCCCACAACCGCAGCTCCGGATCAAGGTAATCCTCCCATGGGGCGCATCCGACCGGTAAAAACAGGTCCCGCGGATCCGATCAGATCGGAATGGGATGAACTTATAAAAACTCTGGAGGGGCAGGAAACGATCCCATGGATCGCGCTAGCCATATTAGCGGGCTTGGTGATCTATTACAAAACCCGGACGAATCGCTGTCCCTATTGTGAAAAAGAACTGACTGGCCAGGGTTCCATATGTCTATCTTGTGGTCGAAGACTGCGATTTAGAATTTAGTCCGTACCCGCCTTGGTGCTGGACCAGGCCAGCCCTCCAGAAAAGTGCTCTCTTTTAGTTGAGAGAGAAAATCTCTTTGTACGATCCATCAGTAACTATCTCCCGCCGACGCTCCGGCCCTCGCCGGGTTGACCTTCGACAGGTGGTGAAGCGCCTCCTCCGCCGCCTTGGTGGCGGCCTCGGTCTTGCCCGCCTTTACCTGGTCCAGCGCATTCTTGAGCGCCTGAATGCCCTCGTCGAGGTGAGGGTTGGGCGTCTCTTTCTTGGCCAGCTCGGCTGATTTGAGGGCCTCTCGCGCATGGGTGGCCAGGGCGTCGGGATACCCCTGGTTCCCTTGCGCGATGGCTGCTTGGACATGTTGCAAGGCCTCCGCCACGTGCACACTCTGGGCAAGGCCGACTGACGCCACCGTCCAGAGACATCCCATCCCAACCAACCCGGCCTTCACGGTGACCCACCAACGCAATTCCATGGCTCGTCCTCCGCATGGTTGCCCTGCACTTATCAAGGGTCCTTGTGGTTTTCTGTCGCTTCTAGGTTCCCTCCAGTTCCAGGACCCGCCGTTTTCCATCCTGGCCTCTTTGAATCGTCATCCCAAGCACTGCGCCCGGCTGCAGAGCGCGAAAGAAGTCCATCATTGTCTTATCCCGGGGGTAAATGAGCAGCTGGGTACCTTGAGGAGGATACAGCCACCGGACCCCGTTGTAGACCCTGGTCCATTCGATCCAGATGGCTTCATCATAGGTGTCGAAGGTCAGGAGTCGTCCTTCGATGCGCGTCGGCGACTCGAACACCGTCTCCTGGGCCATTTCGTCGAGGGGATGGGGGATTTCGGTTGGCGGCGGCTCCTGCCCGAGGGCGGGCCCGGCCAGGAAGACCAGGCAGCCCATGAGCCCAGGTATGAGAAAGGATAATCTGGGTGCCGGGATCATGCG
>JBFFYZ010000415.1:0-2358 GCA_041568895.1 Nitrospiraceae bacterium | reverse complement strand
GCTCAGCGCGGTCTCCATTTGCAGAGAGACCGATTCGCCGTCCACTACCCCGAGCACGTCCAGCAGGTAGCGGGCGTTAAATCCGGTGGTCAGGCTGTCGCCCGCGTACTTGGCGGGCAGTTCCTCCGTGGCCTCGCCGAAATCCGGATTGCTGGAAAAGAGGGTCACCCGACCGGAGGACAGGCTCATCTTCACGGCGTTGGTCTTATCCCGGGAGAGCACCGCCACGCGGCGCAACGCGCCCTCCAGCTCCCCGCGGTCCAGCGTGACTTTCCGGTCCTGGTCTTTCGGGATCACCTGCTGGTAGTTGGGATAGTTCCCTTCCATGAGGCGGGAGGTCAGCAGCAGGCCGCTCTTGCGGAAAATCATCACGTTTTTGGTGAACCCGATAAACGGCTCCCCGTCACCTTCCTCGAGGAGCCGGCGCATCTCGTGCGCGGCTTTCTTGGGGATGATGGCCTTGACCTCCCGGGGCCCGTCCTTGCCGGGAGGCCCGCCCATCTCCTGCTCCGCCACCGCCAGGCGATGGCCGTCGGTGCCGACCAGGCGCAGGGTCGTCTTCTTATCGGTGACGGTGAGGGTCACGAGCAGGCCGTTGAGGATGTACCGCGCGTCGTTGTCCCCGACCGCAAAGGCCGTCTTTCGGATCAAATCGACCAGGCCGGCGCCTTCCAGCGGGATCAGGCCCTCCCGCTCGATGGCCGGGAGGGCCGGAAAGTCGGAACTGGGAAGCCCCACGATGCGGAACTGGCTCTTCCCGGCCTGCAGAATGACCCAGTTGTTGTCTCCGACGGACAGCTCGACCTCCCCGTCCTTGAGCTCCTTCAGGATCTCGTACAGCTTTCGCGCGGACAGGGTGACCGAGCCCGACTCCTGCACCGAGGCTTTGTACAGTCCGCGCATGCCGATCTCCAGATCGGTGGCCAAAATGTCCACGCCGTCCGACTTGGCCTCCAGGAGGATATTGGAGAGGATGGGCATGGTGTTGCGCTTCTCCACAACTCCCTGGACCCGCTGGAGACCGGTCAGCAATTCATCGCGCGCAATTCGTACCTTCATCGGATCGTTCCCTCCCTCACCGGTCGGTTAACCCTTGGTAACCTGATCCTTGAGGCTTTCCAATGTGGCCTGCAGCGTATGGTCGGTCTCCTTCAACTTACCGATCTGCTTGCAGGCGTGGATGATCGTCGTGTGGTCCTTCCCGCCGAACTGTCGCCCGATCTCCGGAAACGAGGCGTCCGTCAATTCCCGGCACAGGAACATGGCGATCTGCCTGGGATACACCAGCGTCTTGCTCCGCCGCCTGGACCGCAGGTCGGAAATCTTGACGTGGAACCGCCCGGCCACTGTCTCCTGGATGTCGTCCATCGTGATGATTTTTTTCTTGTCGCCGATGATGTCGCGCAGCAGGGTCTTGGCCATGTCCAGGGTAATGGGCTGGCCGGTCAGGGAGGAATAGGCTCCCAGGCGGACCAGTGACCCTTCCAATTCCCGGATATTGCTTTTCATGTTGGCCGAGAGAAACTGCACCACGTCGTCCGGGAGCCCGATGCCCTCGTCCTCGGACTTCTTTCGGAGGATGGCGATCCGGGTTTCCACGTCGGGGGCTTGCAGATCCGCGATCAGCCCCCATTCGAACCGCGAGCGGAGCCGCTCCTCGATCTCGGGCATCTCCTTGGGAAAGCGGTCGCTGGACAGGATGATTTGCTTTCGGGCTTCGTACAGGGTGTTGAAGGTGTGAAAGAATTCTTCCTGGGTCCGCTCCTTTCCGGCCAGGAACTGGACATCGTCCACCAGCAGCATATCGATGTTCCGGTAGCGCTTCCGGAGATCGATCATCTTGTCGTATCGGATCGAGTTAATCACCTCGTTGGTAAATTGCTCAGTGGTCACGTAGGCGATCCGCAGATCGGACCGCTCGGCGACATGGTTTCCGATGGCGTTCAGGAGATGGGTTTTCCCGAGACCGACTCCGCCGTACAAAAAAAGCGGGTTGTAGGCCTGGGCCGGCGCTTCGGCTACAGCCATGCTGGCCGCATGCGCGAACTGGTTGCTTGCCCCGACGACGAAATTTTTAAAGGAGTACCGGGGATTGAGCTGAACTGTCCGCCGGGGCCGGCTGGAAAGAGAGGGTTTGCTGGTTGGAGGAAAGGCGGGAGCCGTTGTCGTTCCGGAAGAGGCTTTGGCCCCGATCTTCTCCGCGGTGAAGTACGTCACCCCGATCTCGCCCCCTCCTTGGGCGGCTCCCAAGGCTTCCGAGATGAGAGTTCCGTAATGCTGCCCCAGCCATTCCCCAAAAAATTTATTGGGGACCTCTACTTTGGCCGTGGAATCCTCGATGCTCCGAAGATGAAGGGG
>JBFFYZ010000414.1:0-2359 GCA_041568895.1 Nitrospiraceae bacterium | reverse complement strand
GGCGCGATAGTGCTGATATATACCAAGCAGGGCCGAGAAGGCCACTACGAAGAGCGACAGGGCCGCGGCTTCCTGCACCGTCGTGCCCACCACGTACACCAGTAGTGGTATAGCGATGAGCGAGCCTCCCCCTCCCATCGCACCCAGCGACAGGCCGATCAGAACGCCCGATCCCAGCGCAAACAGAGGGATCCAACTCAACGTGGGTTAATCCTTGACGATGACCCCGCAGGCGATCCTTGGCCCGCCCGGCGCGTCTTTCGTGGGAGGATCCGGCAGGTACTGATCTTCCATGCCGTGAATGATAAACGCGCTGCCGTCGTTATCAAAGAGGGTGTTCAGCCCGTCCGAAAGCGTCACCCGGCTGGTGATCACGTAGAGGGAGCCCTCCCGGTCCTCCTTCACGAGCAGGTTCGGCAAATCCCCCAGGTGATAGGGATGGTTGCCCAACCCGGGAGTCACGTTGGCCTCGGGATTCACTTGGGGATCGACATTGCCGTCATAATGTCCCTTGGCCGCGGTGGACGGTTCGCAGTTGCCGGTTTCGTGGATGTGGATGGCGTGCTTGCCCGGAGTCAGCTTGCTCTCCGGGGTGCCCTTGAGCTTGAGCACGATCCGGACCCGCCCTTCATACTTCTCATATAACTTCGCTTCCCCTTCGATGCCCGGACCCGCGATGACCGCCTTGGCCCGAAGCTCCGCAGGCAGCTTGCCCGTGTGAAACCGCATACAACCGGCGAGCGCCAGCAAGGCGACCGCCCCCACCGCCACAGAACCGAACAACCCATTCATGACCATCTCCTTTTGTGATCAGTTACTTGCTCGCCGCCTTGGACGGTCATCCAGACGGAACCGCCCGCTGGTCCTCCTTGTCGGGCAACTTTTCCCAGGCGGCGTACCCGCCCACGAGATCCGCTACCTCCGTGCGGCCCTCCTGCTCCAACAGGCTGGCGGCGATGGAGGACCGGTACCCGCTCGCGCAGTGCACCACCAGCTTCCGATCCACCGGAACCTCCCGGAGACGCTCCCGCAACCGGGTGACCGGAATGTTCAGGCTGCCCTCGATCCGCTTGTCCTTCCACTCTTCCTCGGTCCGGACGTCGAGGACCACCGGAGGGGTCACGGAGTCCAGCAGCTCGGCCAGGGTGGCCGCGGTCACACGGTCGGTCTTTCGGACCAGATCGGGTCGTGGGGCGACCGCCTGCATGCCGTCCTGGAGGTATCCGGCCACCCGATCAAATCCGATGCGGCCGAGGCGCGTGGCCGCCTCCTCCTCCCGGCTCGGCTCCGCCACGATGACGATCGGCCCCTCACGAGTCAGCATGGTCCCGGCCCAGGTGGCGAATTTCCCCCCAAGGCCGATATTCAGACTTCCCGAGAGATGGGCGCCGGCAAAGTCCGCCGGATCCCGCACGTCGACGACCTGCGCCCCCTCGCCCTGCAGCCTGAGGACTTCTTCCAATGAAAGGGGGCTCAACGCCCTCTGCAGAGAGGCGTCCAGGGTGGGCCGCTCCTTCCGGTTGAGCAGCGCGTCGTACCCGAAATAGGCCGGTGCCTCAGGCTGATTCGCGGTGACCAACTTCACGAACTCCTCCTGGCTCATGGGCTGGAGCGCGTGATTGTGTCGCCGCTGGACCCCGATCGTGGAGACCCGTTCGCTGCTGAGAGCCCTCCCGCACATGGAGCCGGCCCCGTGGGCCGGGTACACGAGGGTCTCGTCGGGAAGAGCGGCCAATTTCCGGTGCAGGGAGTCATAGAGCATCCCGGCGAGCTCCGTGGCCGTGACGCCGATGGATGCAAGTAGATCAGGCCGCCCGACATCGCCGATGAACAGGGTATCGCCGGTGAGCACCGCGTGTGGCTTGTCCGGATTTTTCTCCAAATCGAAAACCAGGATCGAGATGCCCTCCGGCGTGTGACCGGGGGTTTCGAGGGCCTGGAGGCGCACCGAGCCGAATTCCACTCTTTCACCGTCTTTCAGCGGCCTAAACGGATATTCGGCCTGGGCGCGGGCGCCCAGATAGATGGTGGCGCCGGTCCGCTCCCGCAGCTCCAAGTGACCGGCCACGAAATCCGCGTGAAAATGCGTGAGGAACACGTGCCGGATCTCGAGCCCCTGACTCTTGGCCTCGTCCAGGTACTGGGCGATGTCGCGTTGGGGGTCCACCACGGCGGCGGCATGGGTCGACTCGTCGCCGATCAGGTAGGACGCATGCGCCAGGCAGCTGAGATAGTATTGTTTGAAGATCATTTCTTTCTCCTTCTGTCAACCACTAGAGGGCCATCAATGCTGGCCCTGGGCTTTCGGGGCGCAGGTGTTGATGCCGAAAATCTTCCAGGCCGGACAGAACCCGACCGC
>JBFFYZ010000413.1:0-2373 GCA_041568895.1 Nitrospiraceae bacterium | reverse complement strand
CTGAGCGCCGGCTGTACGAACACTGAAGATTTCTACTTTCTTACTCCAATCCAGCACACCCATTCAGGGTTGCTGCGCCTAACAAGGCGCTCCAGGCGACGCAGAAACGCGCGGCTGAGCTTGCGGTTAGGCGCACCTACGCGGATTGGATCGCCTGCGGCACTCCTTCAAGAATCGAGAAGATAGGGCCAGGTCTTGCAATCATACATTGTCGTGATGCAAGACCAGACCCCAACACGGCGGCCCACTCGCACCAAGGCCGCGCCATCCCACTTGATCGGGTTTGACAGGCCATTCGGGGCTGTGGTACTTTCCACCCCTCGCTGACATAGCCACCTCGCTCCAGGCAAGGAGTTCGATGGTCCTGGGGCCAACGGCCTGAACCAACCACGGTTCGGGCACAGTCCATGGGGAGGTCCGCTGCATGCAACTCTACGAGTCGATCTTTATCGTCCGCCCGTCGCTTTCCGACGACGACACCAACAAACTCATCGAGAAGATGAAAGGGGTCCTGGACCGGGCCGGCGTGTCCCTTTTGAAGATGGAGAACTGGGGCAAGAAGAAGCTGGCCTACGAGGTGGGCCGGGAGCGGAAGGGCACCTTCGTGTATTTCCATTTCCGGTCCGGGGGGCAAGTCGTCGGCGAATTGGAACGCTCCTACCGCCTGGAGGATTCCGTGATCAAGTTTCTTACGGTTCGGCTCGACCAGCCTCCTCCCCCAAAACCGGCGGGCGTAGAAAAGGAGTCGGACCGTGGTCGGGTTCAATAAGGTTATCCTGATCGGGAACCTGACCAAGAATCCGGAACTGCGCTACACGCCGAGCGGGACCCCGGTCGCGAGCTTCGGGCTGGCGGTCAATCGGCGGTTTCGGCAGGCCGAGGATCTGAAGGAAGAGGTGTGCTTCGTCGATATTGTGGTCTTCGGCAAGCAGGCGGAACATTGCGGGCAGTATCTGAGTAAAGGCAACGGCGTGATCGTGGACGGGCGGCTCCAGCAGCGGCGGTGGGAGACCGAAGACGGCCAAAAGCGGAGCAAGCATGAGGTGGTCGCCCAGACGGTGACCTTCCTGCCCAAACGCCCGGATCAGGGGGCCGAAGCGGGATCCGTGGATGACGTCGGGCAGGAACACGAAGAGCAACTGTAAGGTATTTAACATCGGAGGGACAGCGTGGAGCGAGGACGACTCTTTCAGCGACGGCGGGTCTGCCGTTTTTGCCACGACAAGGCGCCCATCGATTTCAAAGACGTCGGGCTGCTGAAAAACTTTTTGACGGAGCGGGGGCGCATCATTCCCCGTCGCATTTCGGGGAATTGCATGCGGCATCAGCGGGTGCTCACGGTGGCGATCAAGAGGGCCCGGACCATCGCCCTTCTGGCGTTTGCCGAGGAGCTCTAAAACAGGCTCCTATCCGGGTGAAAAACGACCTTCGTTTGACTTGGAGCAGGATTCTGTGTATAGACCAACGAAGACCTGCGCAAGGGTCCCGTTCCCATGGCCTTGGCAAGCGTCCATCTAAACGACATTCCCAAAGATGGGCTCAGCCTCACCCTGGATGTGAGCGCTGAGGATCTGGCCCTGGCGCCGGACGAGGGGCAGCTCCGCGACGCCCTGTCCCTTTCGGTCGATTTCCTGAAGGCCGACCGGGACGTGACCGTGAGCGGCGTGCTGCGTGGGACCCTGATCCGGGAATGCGTGCGGTGCCTGGCCGAGTACGAAGACCACCTCCGGATCCCGTTCGTGGCCGCGTATCGGCGGCTGGGGGATGAACCTCGAAAACCCTCGGGGCCTTCCCGATCCGAATCGAGTGACGCTCCCAGGGTGGACGAAGAGGTCTATTCGTACGTCGGGGACAAACTGGACCTGGCGGAGATGCTGCGGGAGCAGGTCATTCTGGCGACGCCGATGCAACCCTTGTGCAGCGACGAGTGTGTGGGCCTGTGCTCCGTCTGCGGGCAGAACCGGAATGAACGGGACTGTGGCTGTCAGGAACCGGAAGGCCTTCATCCCTTCCAGATCCTGCGGCGGTATCAGGAAAACCACCGAAAAGGGTGACCCGGAACATCGGGCGCGGGCGAGTGAAAGTGTGTGCCCCCTTGGGGTGACGTAGCCAACGGAGCGAGGAACGAGCATGGCGAATCCGAAACATAAAATTTCACGTTCGCGACGGGACAAGCGCCGGACCCATAAGAAGTTGGCTTCCCCGGGTCTTTCGGTCTGTCCGCAATGTCACGAACCCAAGCTTCCCCATTACACCTGCCTGAATTGCGGCACCTACAAAGGCATTGCGGTGATCGCAGTCGAAGAGTCCTAAGGGCGTCGGTCAACAACGTCGCGGCCTCGGAGCCACCAGACATCCATGAAAATCGCGGTT
>JBFFYZ010000412.1:0-2375 GCA_041568895.1 Nitrospiraceae bacterium | reverse complement strand
CGGAAAGGGGTCGGCCCGGAGTGTGCCGGGATTCAATCTGTATGAGGCTCTGTCCAGGTGCCGGGCAGTTCTGGACGGGTTCGGGGGGCACCCCGCCGCAGCCGGGCTGACGATCCAGGAATCGCACTTGCCCGAGCTCCGGGCTCGTTTCGCAGAGGTTGCCGCGGAGTGGTCGGGAGAGCAGCCAGCCGGCCCCATGCTGCACGTTGATGCGGAAGTGGCGTTGAGGGAGGTGGACTACCGGTTGGTTCGGGAGCTGGAACAGCTCAAACCCTTCGGGGCGGGCAATCCGGAGCCGACCTTGGCGGTTCGAAATCTGGCCATTGTCACCACCCGCGTGGTGGGCGACAACCACCTCAAGCTGACGGTGCGGCATGAAAATTCGGCCCCGTTTGACGGAATTGGGTTTCGCATGGGATCGCTGGCCGATCGCGGGCTCGTCCAGGGAACGCCCGTGGATGCCGTCTTCGTACCTGAGATGAATCGCTGGAACGGCCTAGATCGGATTCAACTCCGCATTCGGGACCTGAAGGCGAGTCAGAGGTCCTAACACAGGCCATGCCGAACGAAACCATCACAGACATCGATGAGTTGATTAAACGGATTGAGGGATACAATCCTGAAGCCGATGTGTCATTGGTTCGTCGGGCCTATGAGTTTTCCGCCAAAGCGCACGAGGGCCAAAAAAGACGTTCGGGAGAGCCGTACCACCAACATCCCCTCGCGGTTGCCGGCGTCCTGACCTCGCTGCGGTCGGATGTCACGGCGGTGGTGGCGGGGCTGCTGCACGATACCCTGGAGGATACGCTGGCCACGCCCGAGGCGTTGGAGCGTGAGTTCGGCAAGGATATCGTTCGGCTGGTTGACGGCGTGACCAAAATCGGAAAGATTCAGTTTCGCAGCTATGAGGAAAAACAGGCTGAAAATTTCCGTAAGATGGTCCTCTCGATGGCCGATGACATTCGCGTCGTGCTCATCAAGCTGGCGGACCGTTTGCATAACATGCGCACCCTCGAGCACCTTAAGGAGGTCAAGCGCGAACAGATTGCCCAGGAAACGCTCGAGATTTATGCGCCCCTCGCAAACCGACTGGGTATCGGGTGGATGAAAAACGAGCTGGAAGACCTCTGTCTGAAATATCTCAAGCCCGATATCTATGCGGGGCTCAAAGCCCGTGTCGCCAAGCGGGATGAGGAACGACAGCAGTATATCGGCGAGGTGGCCCGTCTCGTCCGGCAGGCCTTGGCGGACGCGGGGCTCAAAGTCGAGGTGCAAGGGCGTCCCAAGCATCTCTACGGCATTTACCAGAAGATGGAGCGGCAGGCTATTTCCTTTGAAGAGGTCTACGACCTCACCGCGATCCGGATCATCACGGACACCAAGATGAACTGCTACGCCATCCTGGGATTGATCCATTCCCTCTGGCGGCCGGTTCCCGGACGTTTTAAGGATTACATCGCGATTCCCAAATCGAATCTGTACCAGTCCCTCCACACCACGGTCGTGGGTCCCCAGGGGGAGCATGTCGAGTTTCAGATCAGGACCGAAGAAATGCACCGGGTTTCCGAGTTCGGAATTGCCGCCCACTGGAAGTACAAAGATCGGGGTCAAATGGGCGATAAGGACGGTAAGACATTCAGCTGGCTCCGCCAGCTCCTGGAGTGGCATCAGGACTTGAAAGACAACCGGCAGTTCATGGATTCCGTGAAGTTGGACCTCTTCCACGATGTGGTCTATGTGTTCACCCCTAAAGGCATGGTGAAGGAGATGCCTCTGGGGTCCACACCGGTGGATTTTGCCTACGCCATTCATACGGAGATCGGGAACCACTGCGTCGGCGCCAAGGTCAATGGGAAGATCGTCTCATTACGGAGCCAACTGGCCAGCGGGGACAACGTAGAAATTCTCACGTCCCCGACCCAGGTGCCCCATAAGGACTGGCTCAAATTCGCCAAGACTCCCAGGGCCAAGACCAAAATTAAGCATTGGATTAAGGTAGAGGAGCAAAAGCGCAGCGTCGAAATCGGCCGGCGCCTGTTGGAGCGTGAATTCCGTCGGCACGGAATCCCGCAGGCGCAAATGTTGAAATCGGAGCGGATCCAACAGCTCGCCAAGGAGTCAGGATACGAGTCCGCCGACGAATTAACCGCTGCGGTGGGATATGGAAAACTGTCCACGTCGCAAATTATCCAACGCCTCCTCCCGACCCCTGCTCCGGGCGGAGCCGCCGCCGTTCCTGCCGAGCCCGCGTCCCCTCGGCCGTCCGTCGGAAAACCCGAGGACAAGTCCGTCAAGGTCAAGGGTGGACGGGATCTGCTCATGCAGCTTTCCCGGTGCTGCAACCCCGTCCCGGGCGATCGGATCATCGGCTATAT
>JBFFYZ010000411.1:0-2388 GCA_041568895.1 Nitrospiraceae bacterium | reverse complement strand
TCTGCATATTCGAAATAGTTGTCCCGCGTTTCGACCAGGCCGACCTTTTCCAGCCGGCCCTGGGGCAGGCGCGTCGCCAACAGATGCCAGAAGAACCGCACCAGGTTCTCTCCGGTCGTGGGTCTCGAGCCCAATTCCTTATCCTGGTTCAAATCCTGATGGTCGAACCGCGCCACGATGGTCTCATGGACCAGGCGATCCAGCACCTCGACATCCACCGCCCGGCCCGTCTTGAGATCGATGGGCCCACGGACGGTGACGAGCAGCACATAGTTGTGGCCGTGGCCGTTGGGGTTATTGCAGGGGCCGAACAGAGCGCGATTCTCCTCCGCCGACAGCTGGTCCGAATGGAGGCGGTGCGCCGCGGCAAACCGGTACCGCCTGGTCAGGCTGGCTGTCTGCACGGCCATCCTCGTCACCCCCTCCCCGTCACGCCGGAATTGTATCGTATTCTGCCGGAGCCGTGAACACCGGTCACCAAATACGCAGCGGGCCGAAGGCCTTTCCCAGTCGTCGGTCCCTGGGATCGAGCCCCCGGCCCACCTTGCCGTTCGCTGTCACGCGGCGATCGCCGCAGGAGCCTTACATGCTGAAGGAACTGCCGCACCCACAGGTGGTTTTGGCCTGCGGATTCTTGACGCTGAACCCGGCCCCCTGCAGGCTGTCCACGTAGTCCACCTCCGCGCCGTTCAACAGGGACACGCTCTGGGAGTCCATGATCACCTTCACGTCCCCCTTCTCGATGACCGTGTCATCGTCGGCCATTTTGGACTCAAAGGCCATCCCGTACTGGTAGCCGTTACACCCGCCACCCCGCACGTAAATCCGCAGGCCGACCGCGTCCTTCTCTTCCTTCATGAGATCCTTGATCATCTTCTCTGCGTTGGATGTAATCGTAATCATGGGCGTCCTCCCCCTGGGTTCGTCCTAGTATGGCAGAATCTCTCCTGTCGTGTTCCTATCTCAGCTCTTCGCTCACTTCTTCGTCACTTCGGACTGGGTGCCTTCCCGCTGGGCCGTCGTCGGCGCCTCCCATTTTTCCTCCGGCACCTTGACCACCACGTCACCGTGGATTCGCGCCTGACAGCCCAGCCGGTGCCAGGGTTCGCACAGCGCCTCGCGATCCAGGAGGTCCTGCTCGTCGAAGTCGATCTCCGACAGGTGCTCCATACCGGCCTGCACCTCCACCCGGCACGTCGTGCAGGAGGCATTGCCTCCGCAGTCATGGTTCAGCGGAAACCCCACCAATTGAGAGGCCTCGAGCAACGACACGTTCGGGGGCACCTCCCCGCTTTTGCCTTGTGGATGCAGAAAGGTCACCTTGGGCATCCTGGGACTCCCCTAGGAATTGGTTCCCAGCCCCGCCATGGCGGTCTGGTACGGACAGCGTTTGAGCGCGATGTGCTCTTCATACTCGTGTCGGAACAACTTGAGGCTGCTCTGGACGAGGACCGCCGCCCCCGTGACCAGCGTGCAATAGCCGGTCCCTTTCACGAACCCGCACAGCTGCATCAGGGAATCCAGGTCCTTCGTGGTGCCCTCCCCGCTTTCGATGCTGGTCATCAGGGTCGCCAGGTTGATCGTGCCCATCCGGCAGGAGGGGCATTGCCCGCAGCTTTCAGTCTTGAAAAAGTTGGAAAACTTGAGGGTCTGCGCCACCATGCAGGTCGCGTCATCTACCACAATGACCCCGGCCGAACCCAGCCCGGTGCCCGCCTTTTTGAGCGTATCAAAGTCCATCGGCAGATCGAGCTGGTCGGGCGTCACCATTGCGAATGACGGGCCTCCCGGAAACACCGCTTTCACCTTGCGCCCGCCCGGGACCCCGCCGCCAAACTCCTCGATCAAACGCCGGAGGGACGACCCCATGGGCATCTCGTAGACCCCTGGCTTGTTGACCGCTCCGCTGAGGGAAAACAACATCGTCCCGGGGCATTTCTCCGTCCCCACTTCGGTGAACCAGTCCGCCCCCTTTTGGAGCACCCGCGTGACGTGGCACAAGGTTTCCACGTTGTTCACGAGCGTAGGTTTCCCGTACAGGCCGAAGTCGGTCGGGTAGAACGGGGGTTTTTGGCGCGGCATCGCCGGGCGCCCCTGCATGGACTCCAGCATGGCGGTCTCCTCGCCGGCCACGTAACTGCCCTGCCCGGAGAACAGCTGAATGTCCAGGTCCACGCCGGTTCCCAGGATGTTCCGGCCCAGAAATCCCTTGGCCTTCGCCTGGGCGAGGGCCTTTTTCAGGTTGGCTTCCTCTTCATGGTATTCGTGGTTGATATAGATGAAAGAAGCTTTGGCCTGGACGGTGTGGGCGGCGATCAGGCAGCCCTCGAGGAGCTGGTGAGGGGCATGCTTGAGCAGGTACCGGTCCTTGAACGTGCCGGGCTCGTG
>JBFFYZ010000410.1:0-2388 GCA_041568895.1 Nitrospiraceae bacterium | reverse complement strand
TCCGGAAGGAAAAGGCCAAACTGGAGCGGCAGGGTTATTCTCCGGACACAAAATTGCTGGCGGATCGCTTGAACGTCCGCGAGCGGGACGTCATCGAGATGGATCAGCGGTTGGGCAATTGGGAACTCTCCCTCGACCAACCGTTCAACCAGGATACCGACGGTACCCTCTTGGACATCCTTCCAGCCCAGGAGCGGCCCGCGGACGAAGAGCTGGCGGACCAGGAACTCCGGAGGCTGTTTCGTGAAAAGCTGGCCGAGTTCAGCCGGACGCTGGATGAACGGGAAGAGGACATTCTGCGAAATCGGATCCTGTCGGAGACTCCCCTGACCCTGGAGGATCTGGGGCAGAAATATGGGGTGACCAAGGAACGCACTCGGCAGCTGGAGGCCCGGCTGATCAAACGGCTTCGCGAGTATATGCAACGGGAAATCAAGGATTTCGACCGCCTTCACACCTGATTGCCAGCCCATTCTCTATCCTACTGTTTTTACAGAATTTTTCCTCGCCTCCAGACCCTAATGTCGACCCCGGCAAAAGAAAATCGTGGCTGGGCCTTGACTTGCCCCTGATGGGGACTATCTATCACCCGGTTTCCAGTTTGGTGCCCGAATCCGCACCTCGAAACAAAGAATGGGGAATTTATAGCGGACGTGCCCGGCTACAACAGACATCGGTTTTTATTTTAAAGGAGGATGCAGGGATGACGACAAAGACGGAAGAAAAGAAATCGTCCACTTCGAAGGCCGCAAAGGGCTTTCAGCCACTGGGCGACCGGGTGTTTGTTACCTACACGGAAGAAATGGAGCGCACCGCCGGCGGGATTTATGTGCCGGATTCTGCCAAGGAAAAACCTCAACGCGGCACGATCCAGGCCGTCGGGAAGGACGTCAAGCACGTCAAGATCGGTGACCAGGTGCTGTTCGATAAGTATTCCGGCAGCAAACTGAAGGTGGATGACGAGGAATGCCTGATCCTGAAAGAGGAAGACATCCTCGGAATTTTTACTTCCTAAGCAGGACTGCGCACTCGACAAGCCCGTACTCACAAATCGATTGACAACGTAACGTAAATCCGTAATGGAGGACAACGATGCCTAAGCAACTGATGTACAGCGACGCGGCCCGGGCTGCGATCCTGAAGGGGGTCAACCAGCTCGCGGATGCCGTGAAGGCCACCTTGGGCCCGAAAGGTCGCAATGCGATTCTCGATAAGAAATTCGGCGCTCCGACCATCACCAAGGACGGCGTGACCGTCGCCAAGGAAATCGAGCTCAAGAATCCCTATGAGAATATGGGGGCCCAGTTGGTTCGCGAGGTGGCCAGCAAGACCAGCGACGTCGCCGGCGACGGGACCACCACCGCCACCGTGCTGGCCCAGGCCATTTATCGCGAGGGTGTAAAGAACATTACCGCGGGCGGGAACCCCATGGAGATCAAGCGGGGTATCGATCGAGCGGTTGAGGTGGTCGTGGACGAGCTGAAGAAGCACAGCCGTCCCTGCCAGGCCAAGAAGGAAATTTCCCAGATCGGCACCATCTCGGCCAACAACGACTCCACGATCGGCGAGCTGATCGCCGAGGCGATGGAGAAGGTCGGCAAGGACGGGGTCATTACGGTCGAGGAAGCCCGGTCCATGTCCACCTCGTTGGACGTGGTCGAGGGCATGCAGTTCGACCGCGGGTACATCTCCCCCTACTTCGTGACCAACGCCGAACGGATGGAAGCCGTCCTGGACGATCCGTTCCTGTTGATCCATGAAAAGAAAGTCAGCGCCATGAAGGACCTGCTCCCGCTCTTGGAGCAAGTGGCCAAGATGGGCAAACCCCTGGTGATCGTCGCGGAAGAGGTCGAGGGCGAGGCTCTGGCCACCCTGGTGGTAAACAAGCTCCGGGGAACCCTCAACGTGGCATCGGTCAAGGCGCCTGGGTTTGGCGACCGACGGAAGGCCATGCTGGAGGACATCGCGATCCTAACCGGCGGCCAGTTGATTGCCGAAGACCTCGGTCTGAAGCTCGAGAACGTCAAGTTGACGGATCTCGGGCGGGCCAAGCGGGTGACCATCGACAAGGACAACACCACCATCGTCGAAGGGCATGGGGATCCGAAGAAGATCGAGGCCCGCGTGAAGCAGATCAAGGCTCAGATCGAGGAGACCACATCCGACTACGATCGGGAGAAACTCCAGGAGCGGCTGGCGAAAATCGTCGGGGGCGTGGCTGTCATCAATGTGGGAGCCGCGACCGAAACCGAGATGAAGGAAAAGAAGGCCCGGGTCGAGGACGCCCTGCACGCGACCAAGGCGGCCGTCGAGGAAGGCATCGTGCCCGGCGGCGGGGTGGCGCTGCTCCGTTGTATTCCAGCCTTGGACAAGCTGAAGATCACGGCG
>JBFFYZ010000409.1:0-2398 GCA_041568895.1 Nitrospiraceae bacterium | reverse complement strand
ATGAGCATTCAAGCCATGAAAGGCGTGGAGATCGGCATGGGGTTTGAGGCGGCCCGTCGGTTTGGGTCCGAGGTCCACGACGAAATTTATTACGACAAGGGACAAGGTCAATTCATTAGGAAGACCAACAACGCGGGCGGGCTGGAAGGCGGCATTACCAACGGGCAGCCGATTATGCTCCGTGTGGCCATGAAACCCATTTCCACCCTCTACAGCCCCAAGAAGAGCGTGGATATCGAGACCAAAGAGCCATTCGACGCCACCGTGGAGCGATCTGACATATGTACCGTGCCGGCGGCGGGAGTGGTCGGGGAGGCGGTGGTCGCCTTTGAGATGGCGAATGCGCTCGTCGAAAAGTTCGGCGGGGACAGCGTGGAGGAGATGAAGCGCAACTTCGACGCCTACCAGGCCTCTGTCCGAGCCTTTTAGTTTTGTTCCCCCTGTGATACCATCCCCACCATTTTGATCCTGCTGCCCACCGCAGCTGGAGCCAAGTTAATCCGTCATGCAGAAGCGAGAGGGTGGATCCCGTTCTCAGGGGAGGCGGCTTGACCTCGGCTGAGCTGCCGTGTGTCGTCATGCCATGAGTGTCCTAGAAGAACATTCCGTCAAAGTCTCGCTGGCCGATCGGAGCTACGACATCCGGATCAAGTCCGGGTTGTTAAGGGAGGTCGGTGACTGCCTCCAAGCCATGGGCTGCGCCGGCCAGGTGGCCATCGTGACGGATCGCACGATCGCCAAGCTGTACGCTCCGATCGTGGCCCGGTCGCTCAAACGGGCGGGGTTCCGTCCCCACACCATTGCGGTCCCACCTGGAGAACGCGTCAAGACGATGCGCTCAGCCTCTGCCATCCTGGATCAACTGGCCCGGGCCCGATTTGAGCGGGGGGCAATGCTGGTAGCCCTGGGCGGCGGGGTCATTGGTGATCTGGCTGGGTTCGTGGCCTCCATTTTCCTGCGGGGAATTCCCTTCATCCAGGTTCCGACGACGCTGGTCGCACAGGTGGATTCCAGTGTGGGAGGCAAAACGGGAGTCAACCATCCGCTTGGGAAAAATTTGATCGGTGCCTTTCACCAACCGAAGGCGGTGCTCATTGATCCGGCGACCCTCTCGACCCTTCCAGTGCGGGAATGGGTGGCCGGATTGGCCGAAGTCATCAAATACGGCATGATCGCCGACGCCGACTTGTTTGCCTACCTGGAATCTGCCATGCCAGAGTTGTTGAACATGGAGGAAGGTCCGGTGGTACGGGTGGTCACCCGCTCCTGCCAGATCAAGGCGGACGTGGTGATGGAGGATGAACGGGAGTCAGACCGTCGGCGGGTGCTGAACTACGGCCATACGGTGGGGCACGCCCTGGAATCATTGGGGGGGTACCGCTCCTACATCCACGGCGAGGCTGTTGGCATCGGCATGGTCCAGGAGGCCGACCTGGCCCGGCATCTGGGCCTTTGCAGCCAGGACGTCGTGACCCGCCAACGGGCCCTCGTCCGGCAGGCGGGCTTGCCGGACCGTCTGCCCCGTGTGACGTTTTCCGAGTTGTGGGGAGGCATGCTGCATGACAAGAAAGTAGCCCAGGGCCGGGTCTATTGCGTGCTGCCCCAGGCAGTCGGACGGGTGATGATCGCCCCGCTGGAAAAGACCGACTGCCAACAGTGGTTTAAGGGGATCACCTCCAAGGCTGTTCAACGGGCAAGAGGGTGATTTCCTGGACCCTCAACACCAGCGCCGGTCGCATGAGGGAATTGGCGTTGTCCGTGGCGAGTGACTGACGATGGCGACCAAGCGTGCTCAGTCGGTCCAAGCGTTGGAGCAGGCCCTTCGCGGGAAAACGCGCGAGGTCGACGTCCTGCATCGCATCACGGAATCCATCAGCGGCACTCTGGACCTGGAGGCGGTGTTGGCGCACATCGTCGAGGTGGTGGTGGAGGTCACCCGGGCCGACGCCTGCCTGTTGTATCTGCTTTCGGACAGCCGGGAAGAGCTGATCCTTCGGGCCTCAAAAAATCCCCATCCCAAATTGATCGGCCGCATCACGATCGGGATGGGGGAAGGGATCACGGGGTGGGTCGCACGGGAGCGCACGCGGGTGGTTATTCCCAGCAACGCCAGCGATGACCCCCGCTTCAAGTTTTTCCACAACCTGCCCGAAGACCGCTACCAAGCCTTTGTGTCCGTCCCCATCATGGCGAAAAAGGAAGTGATCGGCGTCATCAACGTGCAGCACAAACGCCCGAAGCGGTACCAAACCGACGAATTGACCCTGTTGTCGACCATCGCGAATCAGGTCGGGGGAGCGATCGAGAACGCCCGCCTCTACGCCCAGATGAAGCGGAAGGCCCTTCAGGTGGAGACCCTCTCTCAGGTGTCGGAGACGGTGTCCTCAAACCGCTTGAT
>JBFFYZ010000408.1:0-2406 GCA_041568895.1 Nitrospiraceae bacterium | reverse complement strand
GAAAGAGCGTGGTGAGGAAACCAGGCGGCAACGATCAGCGTCAACAGCGTCATGGCGGCAACCTTTGCGACCAGCCACCAGGGACTCGGACTCACCATAATGCCCGTGCGGGCGATGCCCCGCACAGTGGGTACCGTTTTATGTAAGAGAATTTGTTTCATGTATATATAGTACCAGATTTTATCGGAAGGAGTCAGGGCTAATTCCTGGGCCAACTTACACCTCGGCGGGGCACCTGCTTCCCCCGTGGCGGGAGTGACGGCTGGTCTGCGTGGCTAGCGCGTATGTGCCTGTTGTCGGTTCATACTGTTTTAGAGCCACTTCTGGTCGAAAAGATTTGTCGCTCATGTGCGGGCCAGGTGCGGCGGGTGGACCCGCCGCACCTGAATATCTCCTGCCCTCAACCAAGGGCCTCCGACTTGAACATCGCTTAGGCCGCGTTCCGTCCTCTTGACGGCGCCTTGGTCTGGGGCTCACGCTCCTCTTCAAACGTCGCCCAGACCGCGGCAAACCAGGACAGGGCCATCACTGCAAACAACCCAATGATCGCGTACATGTCATTCACCTCCTTGCACCTCCTTGTTTCAGCTCCTACTGAATAAGAGCCAACTCGATGGAAAAGGATTCTGATTGAGCCGATCTTGAAACAAATTCGGATCGGCGCGTCTGAATATTTTTCTTAATTCATCCTCGCCCAAAGTCAACCGCCCAAAATCTTGGGGGCGGAAATGCCTCCCCCTCAACATAATCAAGCCGCCCCCCGATCCTTTTTCGCCCTTTCCGAGCGCTTCAGGCGCGGCAGTCTTGACCTTGGAAGAAAATGGTTTACTGGAATAGGTGCACGCAGTTCCTGGCTCCCCGGAAAAGGAGCCCGCTGTGTGCTCGACCTTTACAACCACAACCCTATACCAAAAAGGAGGGACCCATGATGAACCGCATTGCGCAGTTCACCGCTTTAGTTGGTGCGCTGTCCCTGCTGATTGGCGGGGTGGCGCTGACGCCCTCGGTGTCCGACGCCGCGGGATGGATTTCGCCGGACAACCTCACCGCGTCCTGGGTGCAGGATATCGAGCGGGAGATCAATAAAAAGGAGTACCGCTACGTGTTCGCGAACGATCCGCGTTCGCCCCAGGCCTCGGTCGTGAAACTGTTGAACAGAGCGGCACAGGTCCTGGAGGCCGATAACCCGGCGCTGGCGAAGGACCTGGTGGACGAGGCGCTCCGCGTGCTCGAGGAAGGAGTGCGCAGGCAATACTTCTCCCAGAACGACGTCGCACCGATCCTTTCCTTTATCAGGGAACATGTTCCCATGGAGGCTCGGAGGACCTGAGGGCCCAACGGGACGGAGGGAATGGGCTCGGGCCGGGGCGGGGGATTTCTGCCCCGGCTCTTTTTTTTGAAAAAAAAACGGCCAGGTCCACCCTGGGGTGAACCTGGCCGTTCCGAGCTGCTGCGCCGGTTGGTCCGGCTTCGTTACGCCGCCCGGTGATAGGGTGAGCGGTTCTGCGTTTCGGCAGAATGGGTCAAGCCGGCGGAAGTGTCGGCCTCGGTGGTGGATTGAAGGGTCCCCACCCCCAGGATCAGGACCGACACTACTCCGAGTAACACCAAGGTCGCATCCACAAGAGGACTCAAATCCATCATCGTGCTCACCTCCTTCCTCGTTTACCAAGGTCCATCGTGCCACGTGTCACTCGAGACACGTGGTTCAGGGTCGGCGCCCGTCGGAGCCGACTGGATATGCTTATAATCCCGATCCGGCTGCGGTCAAGGAGGAGGGACTAAGGAGGGGGGACTATGGGGGTCTGGTTCGGAAAGAACCTTTCGATGCTGGCTATGATGGTGACCGGGCCGAAACGTTAGGAGGGTTGCAAGGGCCCGGCACTGCCTCTGACCTTCTCGGCCTCTTCCCGTTCTCCGGCTTGATCGTACAGGGAGGCCAGGTTGGCATACATCTGAGACAGGGCTTGCTTAATCTGCGTCACATGGGAATCCAGCGAAATGGCGAGGGCAGTGCCTTTCTCGTCACTCCGTCTGGCTCGCGTTTCCAGATTCTGGAGCGCCTGCACCCATCGTTTGATCTTGTCGGATCCGAGATCGGGGATGGGCGGGAGGGCTTTGCCCTTTTCCAAGGCGGGGACAATTTGCTCCATCCAATTCACAAACTGGGCAATGTCCTGGGAGCTGAGGTCCAGAATGGAATTCACCGCTTCTGGCATGAACCCCGCCCCGGCGGACGGCGAGTGTTCGGGAACCGGCGGAGGCGTTCCCTTCTCCAACAATCGGTACACGCCCACCAGGACCGCCACACAATGCCGACAGAGCAACCGGCCGGCCTGAGGGCAGGAACACTGGGCCTCCAGGCGCCGGTCCTTGAGTTGAATGGTCTGGGCAAACTTGTGCTGG
>JBFFYZ010000407.1:0-2407 GCA_041568895.1 Nitrospiraceae bacterium | reverse complement strand
GATCCTTCCCTGCGCTGAGCTTAAGCAAAGCCTGTGCCTATCCTTTTTGATCTTGTCTTTTAGCTCAATAGAATAAAATTCCAATAATTGCAAGAATTTCACCTAATTAATGTCGGTTCATGGTTGAGAGGAAATCTTCGTGGAGGGGGAACGGCCCAGCGGGCATCCAACTTTCTACTATAGGGCGGAAAATTTTACCTTGGCTGCTTCCTTTGTCGTTCCTTTTGTCAACGGGAGGCCACCGGGCATGGCCGGGCTGGGGATTGGGGCTCAATCAAAAAGCGAGACAAGACTATGCCCAGGGCGGTCCCGAGCAAGTAATAGACAAAGTCCCAGGGATCGAACCCGTCACCAATGAGGATGCGACCGAGGGTATAGGACCGGACCCACTCCAACCAAGGGTGGTGGCTCAGCTGTAGGAATTCCAAAAGGCTCGTGACCCCGAACACACTCCCCCCAAGGTACAGCACCGGCGCCCGCGGGAGCAGCACCTTCAACAGGAGGATCCAGAAGACCTCATAGCAGAGGGCTCCGGCATAGGCATGGACCCACCAGGACCAGGGGCCCAGGTAGGCCTTTGTGCCCAATCCCAACGGGATCAGCACTCCCAAGGCGAGCCAGGCTCGGTAATGAGGGGGCACTCTTAGTGAGACGGGACTTCTTCTCCGAAGAGGGTCGTGACGGAGGCCCGAGCCACCTTGATGGAAACCAGGTCTCCCGGTTTGGCCAGGGATCCGGACTTTTCCCACACCACGGTGATGTTCGAATCCGTGCGGCCCATCCATTGGACGGAAGATTTCTTTGCGTCGCCCTCAACCAGGACCACCACGGTGCGGCCGATTTGTTCGCGGTTCCTTTCCAGAGCGATCCCTTTTTGAAGCTCGACCAGGCGGGTGACGCGGGCAGATTTCACCGATTCGGGGACGTCGTCGGAGAGTTTCCGGTAGGCGATGGTATTTTTCCGTTCCGAGTATTTGAAGATGAAGGCGGCGTGGAACCGCACCGCTTCCATCGCCCGGTAGGTGTCCAGGAACTCCTCCTCGGTCTCCGAACAGAAGCCACAGATGATGTCGGTGGTCAGGGCAATGTCCGGGTTCCGCCGTCGAATGTCCTTCACCAAGGCCAGGTACTCCGCCCGGCTGTAGGTGCGGTCCATGAGTTGCAGCATCCGGTCGTTTCCCGCCTGCAGGGGAAGGTGGATGTGCTTGCAGATCTTGGGATGTCCGGAGACCGCGTCCAGCAGCGGCGGGGGAAAGTCCTTGGGATGGGGAGAGGTGAAGCGGACCCGCTCGATCCCGGGGAGATCGGCCACCGCGGTCAACAGCCTGGCAAAGTCCCAGTTTCCTTCCTTATAGGAGTTCACGTTTTGTCCCAGCAGCGTAATCTGCTTGTGGCCAAGGGACACGAGGTGCTCGGCCTCCCGCAGAATGCCTTCAGGGTCCCGTGACCGTTCCCGCCCCCGGGTATAGGGGACGACGCAGAAGGTACAGAAATTGTCGCACCCCCGCATCACGGCGATCCAGGCGTGCACGCCCTGTGTTTGATCGGGGATGATGTCCCGGTAGGTCTCGTATTCTGAGAGATCGACGGCGATTCCTTTGTGGCTCGCCCCCCGTTCCTGGGCGTCGAGCGCCCCGAGCAGCAAGTCGGGCAGCCGCCGGTAGGAGTCCGGTCCGACCAACACATCGACAAGGGACTCCTGCTCCAGCAGATCCTCCTTGAGATGTTGCGCCATGCAGCCCAGCACGCCGATCACCAGGTTGCGGTGGCGCCGGATGGCCTTGAGGTCCGCCAGGTGGCCGTAGACCTTGTTGTGGGCATTTTCCCGGATCGCGCAGGTGTTCATCAGCACGATGTCCGCCTGCTCCCGGTCCTCGGTGAACGAGAAGCCCCGCGCAGACAGGAGCGAACGGACCAGCTCCGTGTCGTACTCGTTCATCTGGCACCCGAAGGTCTCGATGTGCACCCGGTAGGGGAGGCGCGTCGAGACCTGCTGGGATGTGACCATGGGGATCATCGGGCAAACCTACTGGTTACATTCCGGTCGGGGCTTTTGAGGGAAACAGCCGGGCGTTCCTGCTGTCGGATTTACCACGCCATCCATCCTGTGCCAAGCCCCCGAGGAAGATTCCACCGGCATCCGGGGCATCGGAGGGGTGGGATTCTGCCGGCATCCGCGAGTCAGGACCGCAAGGCTCAGTACGGCCAGGTTTAGCGGGATCCCGCTGGATGGCGGCGGGGCGATCCAGTGGGTCCTTCCTCGGTTCATGAGGCGGCCTGAGCCAGCTGTCCCACCGCCAACCCGTCCATGACCCCCGTGAGCACCGGAATCGGTTGGCGAGGCGGTCTTTTCCGGGGACTCCGACCCGGATGAAGTTGTCGCTCAGGCCGGTCCACAACCCGTTCG
>JBFFYZ010000406.1:0-2410 GCA_041568895.1 Nitrospiraceae bacterium | reverse complement strand
GGTGTGCCGATCGCCACGGCCCAAGGCGTCCTTGACCAAGGTTAGTTTCCTGAGGTAGGGGGCGAAATCATCGGCTGGATAGTTCGCTTTAAAGTAGAAGCCCAGGGCGTGCGCGATGTCGTCCACCCAGCTGGCCTGAGCCGGGGCTTCCTCCCGCACCGGGGCGGTGGGCTGCTGAGTGGTCTGCGCGTCCGTGATCGCCTTTGGGCTCTCCTCGAAGGGCATGGCCGCTCCAGGAGGGTGGTCCGCCGCCTGAGTTGACCACACGGGTAGCCAGGAGATCAGCGCCAGCGACAGGACGAAGCCCGCACGCCTTCTATCCCGATCGGTGCTCGTCACAGGGACCTCCCTACCGTGATTGGCCTCGCAAGTGATGCCCATGCCCGTTGTCAGCCGGCTCTCTGCCAGCAGGGCGCGGCCATGGAAAGTTCAACCAGAAACCATTTAGAAACTTCGCGCGCACCGGATGCCGACATACGGCCCGGTCTCATTGGAAACGT
This sequence comes from Nitrospiraceae bacterium, assembly GCA_041568895.1. Classification (GTDB taxonomy): domain Bacteria; phylum Nitrospirota; class Nitrospiria; order Nitrospirales; family Nitrospiraceae; genus JBFFYZ01. The sequence continues at coordinate 1,910 of JBFFYZ010000406.1, read as the reverse complement.
AGGTGACACGAGCCGCCGACTGCAGGTGGCTGTCCGGGTCGGCAAACGATCCTCCACGGAACACCTTCTGGCTCCCGTGCTCCGGTCCATGTGGATTTTTCTGCGGGGTCCTTGTGTAGTAGGTTTCATCGTACCAGTCCGCCACCCACTCCGCGGCGTTTCCCGCCATGTGGTGGATCCCATAGGGACTTTTGCCAGCCTCATAGCCGTCTACGGGCCTGAGCCCGTCACTGTACAGGTTTCCAAAAACGGGCTTTTGGTAATTCGCTAATTCGAAAGTGGGCTGGTTATTTCCCCAGGGATAGGTTCGACCGTCCGACCCGCGCGCGGCCTTCTCCCACTCCGCTTCACTCGGCAGACGCTTCCCGACCCAGCGACAGTAGAAGTCGGCGGCCTCCCACGTGACCCCGATGACCGGCCTATCCCCGTCCATCGGCAGTTGAACCTGCTCCCACAGCCTTGGCATGAACCGGATCTGGTTCCCGTTCACCTTCTGATCCTCTTGATTCGCCCCGATGGCCTTAAGGAATTTGGCATAGCGGGCCGTGGTCACCTCCCACCGATCGATGTAAAACCCATCAAGATAGACCCGGTGCTCAGGGGCCTCCTGGAGGAGGCCGTTCTGGCTTCCCATGGTGAAGTCCCCGCCCTGGACCCACACCATGGGGGCCCCGTGCTGGCGGGTCTCCGACTCCACTGCTCGGCGAGTGTCGGCGAGCACGGATGTCGTCAAGGTGATGGTTGACATCCCGGCTAGAAGCGTCAGGGTCGCAGCAACGTATCGCGTGCCAGCCCTCCACGTGAGAGAGGGAAGCCCTCCCCGCTCACTTCGTTGGATCTCATCATTCTGTTTCATCGTGTTTCGTCGTTCTTGGAATCCTCAGGCCCACATGCGATGGACCTCGCTCACATGCTCCACCCCGCCAACATGCTCGATCTCCCACTGGACCTCACCGGGAATTTCCACCACCTTCAGTTCCGCACAGTGCCCGTTCGCCTTGGCTCCCAGTTCCTCCACCACCTGCACCAGCGTTCGATCGTCTCTGGGGATGAGCGCCCCACACCGATTCAAGCTGGCCTCCTGCGGGGTAGCCCCGCTCGGCCAGTACGCACCATAGTCAGGCTCCTGGAGCGCTTCGCGTTGGCCCAACTCTCGCAGCCGCAGGAACGCCGTGTGGCTGAGACAAAATTCTCCGTAGCTCTTATTGATGACAATTTTTCTCATTGATGTGTTGTCCATCTCTTTGTCTGTGCCTCCCGCCCTGTCTCGTTGCTTCCTGCTCCCGGCCTCCTGGACACATCCATGGGCACTCTCTTAATCCGGCGAGGACCATCATGATTCACGCTGATACTCAAGAAACGTGTAAACAAGCACGCCGACTATGGCCACGGCATACGCGACGGCTGCATCACCCAGCGGATTTTGAACGAACCATTGAAGCACGGTCTGGGTGTCCATCGCGCGGTGTCTCCTCCGTGCATCTCTCGATGAGGCTGAGCCTCCCTATGCCGCCAGCCGGACGGTATAGGTGAGCGCGCCCTTCGGCGTCAGCAGCACATGCCCCCACTGGCACAAGCGATTGACCTCGACGAGGACCTCCTGCAAAGTGAAATCGGAGCACCTGAGCACCAGGTCCTCCAGGTCACAATCCGGAGCGCGTCCCAGCGCGTGGAGAATTCGGTCAGTCACGGTATCTTGCGGTTCCATGCTGGTTTTCCCTTTCGATCAGGCCTCCGAGTGGGAGGATACACCCGGAATCCAGGCGGCTCCTCTCGCACCCCCTCCCCCCTCCCCCCTCTCGGGGAGAAAGAGGAAGAGGAGAGAGAACGAGGTACGCTCAGAATTTGGGTGCGACTTGGCTCAACTTCCTGGCCGCGTCCTCTTGCTCGCAGCCCTGTTCCGCCATCAT
>JBFFYZ010000405.1:0-2411 GCA_041568895.1 Nitrospiraceae bacterium | reverse complement strand
GGAAAGAGCTGACCATCTTTACCGCATTGGAGAACTATCTGGCCCTGCCCTGGCTCACTCATCCACAGGATTGGGTCGGGTTGCACCATCTGGCCGTGCCCGCCCTGAAGGCCCTTCCGCTCTCCGCATTTTTGCTGGGGATTGGGCTCGTCGTCCTCCTCTTCGGGAAGGTCAAGTTGGCCAACTGTCCCAGAGTGCTCAGCCAAAAGACCGTGCCCGACGAAGAATAAGGCCGTTCTCGTTCCCCGTCTGACCCTTCGTTCGTCTGGCCCCTCATCGCGTTGCTCAGGTCACCGCGCCCCGCGAAGCCCGCTCCTGCGCTTGCTTGACGGCCCTTCCGGGGCGCTGCTATAGTGCCCGCAGCACGCAGGTTTTCGTCCTCTGTTTCGGGGGGAAGAGCGCGCCGCAAGAAGATCCATGCTGGAAGCGAGCGAAAAAATCTGGATGGACGGCAAGCTGGTGGCCTGGCAGGAGGCCACCGTCCATGTCCTGACCCATTCGCTCCATTACGGGCTGGCCGCGTTTGAAGGATTGCGGTGCTACAAAGGGCGAAACGGATCCGCTATCTTCCGCTTGCACGAACACGTCGACCGCCTCTTCGAATCCACCCACATCGCGTTGATGAAAATGCCTTACGACAAGAAACAAGTCGCCGAGGCTATCGTGGAAACGGTCCGAGCCAACCGATTGGAAGCCTGCTACATCAGGCCGATCGTCTACGTGGGATATGGCGCTATGGGGCTGTACCCGGGCGACAATCCGATCCGCCTGGCCATTGCCGCGTGGCGATGGGGCACGTACCTTGGAGAAGAGGCGCTGGTGAACGGCATCCGAGCCAAGGTCTCGTCCTTCACCAGGCACCACGTCAACATTGCCATGACCCGGGCCAAGGTGTCCGGCTATTACGTGAATTCCATCCTAGCGAAACATGAGGTGAAGGCCGACGGCTACGACGAAGCCATTTTGCTCGATCCCGAGGGTTACGTGGCCGAAGGGACCGGGGAGAATGTGTTTCTCGTGCGCAAAGGGCAATTGAAGACGACGCCGCTCACCTCGATCCTGGAGGGCATCACGAGGAACTCCGTGCTGCAGCTGGCTCGGGAACGGAACATTCCCGTCGTCGAGGAACGGTTTACCCGGGATGCCATGTATGTGGCCGACGAGGTGTTTCTGACCGGGACCGCCGCGGAAATCACCCCTGTTCGGGAAATCGACGGGCGTCGGATCGGGAGCGGCACACCCGGCCCGGTGACCAAAGACCTGCAAAAAGCGTTTTTTCAAATCGTGCGCGGGGAGGACCCGACGCACGCCGCCTGGTTGACCCGCGTCTAACCGTCCATACTTTTCTGAAGGCGTTCTCGACAATCCACCCTCTGCGGACCGGGCCCTGAGCCGGATCAGCGGTTCAGCCAAGGCTTGCCCTGGTAGGGGTCCGTTGGGAAGACAGGGGTGCGAGGAGGGTGTGATTAGGGAGAGGTCGGCGCAGGTTCAGCCGGTTGGCCGGCGGCCTCTTCCTTTGAGGAAGGTTCCGTGCTGGTGGCTTCGGGCTGGGAGGCCGCTGGAGTGGAAGCCTGGGGTTTGTCAAGGTCAATCACCGTGGAGGAGACGGACCGGTCCCTGGACATGACGGCCAGCCCCAACGACGTCAGCATGAAAATGATGGCGGCCGCCACCGTGACCTTGCTCAGAAAGGTGCCCGGCCCCCGACTGCCGAAAACTGTCTGACTGGATCCCCCGAAGGCCGCGCCGATCTCCGCTCCCTTCCCTGCCTGGAGCAGAATCGCCCCGATCATGAGGAAGCACACGACGACGTGAATGACGGTTGCCAGGGTGTACATGGAACTTCGAGCCTTTCTGTTCTGGCCAGGTCCCGCCCTTTGGCGGCTAGCTCCGTTTTTGCCGAGCCATGTCCTGGGCGAGGGACAGGATTCTACCAAACGATTCCGGGTCCAGACAAGCCCCGCCTACTAACGCGCCGTCGACGGATCGTGAGGCCAGAAATCCGGCGGCGTTGTCCGGCGACACGCTGCCCCCATAGAGGATGCGAACCTGCTCCCCGATGTCGGCTCCCCAGAGGCGAACGAGCGTGGCGCGAAGCGAGGCGTGCACCTCCTCCGCCTGGGTCACCGACGCGGCCCGCCCGGTCCCGATCGCCCAGATCGGCTCGTAGGCGACGGTGATCTGGGCCAGGTCAGTTTTGGACAGTCCGTCCAAGCCCAAGCGAACCTGGGTGGTGACCACCTCGTCGGTCTGCCCGTGCTCGCGAGCGGTCAACGACTCTCCGACGCACAGGATGGGGCGGAGGCCGTGCCTGAGTGCGGACCGGATTTTTTTGTTGACCCCCTGATCGGTGTCCCCGAAGTGCTGTCGACGTTCCGAATGGCCGAGGATGACATACGCACAGCCCAGAT
>JBFFYZ010000404.1:0-2418 GCA_041568895.1 Nitrospiraceae bacterium | reverse complement strand
GGCGGGCATGGGCACGCTGAAGCGGGCGCTGACCACCGCGGAGGGCCTGCACCATCCGGGGGCGGTGAAAGTCGTGACCGATCAGCAGGGACACGCCCTGTATTTTTCGCGCGCGCCGATTCCCTGCGAGCGGGACGGACAGGGGAAGAACCCGGTGCCCGGGTTGCATTACCTTCACCTGGGCATTTACAGTTATACCCGCGAGACCCTGTTCCGCTTGGCGGAGCTTCCGACCGGCTTGCTGGAGGAGGCTGAAAAGCTCGAGCAGCTCCGCGCGCTCGAGCACGGGATTCCGATCCGGGTCTGGGAAACCACGCATCGCTCGCTGCGCATCGACACCCCGGCCGATCTCGCGGAGGCCGAACTGACGCTGCAGCAGCATGCCCTGTGTTAGCCGAAGGGAGTCCACCCCTGCATCCATCCACCATGAGGGCTGCCTGATGAGCAAATACATCTTTGTCACCGGCGGCGTCGTCTCCTCGCTCGGCAAAGGACTCGCCTCGGCCTCCATCGGCAACCTGCTTGAGAGCCGGGGCTTGAAGATCACCTTCCTGAAGCTGGACCCCTACATCAACGTCGATCCCGGCACCATGAACCCGTACCAGCACGGCGAAGTGTATGTCACGGACGACGGCGCCGAGACCGACCTGGATCTGGGCCACTACGAACGGTACACCTCGCTGACGTTGACGCGGGAGAACAACTACACGACCGGACGGATCTACAACTCGGTGATCACGAAGGAACGGCGCGGCGATTACCTGGGGGGCACCGTGCAGGTCGTGCCCCACATCACGGACGAGATCAAGCGGGCGATCCGGGACGTCGCCGAGGGGACCGACGTGGCGATCGTGGAGATCGGCGGGACCGTCGGCGACATCGAAAGCCTGCCCTTCCTGGAAGCCATCCGGCAGATGCCCTACGACGTCGGTCGTGAGAACGTCCTGTACGTGCATTTGACCCTGGTGCCCTACATCGGGGCCGCCGGGGAACTCAAGACCAAGCCGACCCAGCACTCGGTGAACAAGCTCCGGGAGATCGGCGTCCAGCCGAACATCCTGCTGTGCCGGACCGACCGGTATCTGCCGCCTGAGCTGAAGGAAAAGATCGCACTGTTCTGCAACGTCGAGAAGGACGCGGTCATTACGGCCAAGGACGTGGAGACGGTCTACGAGGTCCCCATCGTCTTCCGGAAAGAAGGGTTGGACGAGCTGATCGTGAAGCTGCTCAAGCTAGAGACCGGCCCCCCGAATCTCCGGGAATGGGACGCGATGGTCCAGAAGATCAAGCATCCCAAACACGAGGTGCTGGTGGCCCTGGTGGGCAAATATATCGGCCTCAAGGAATCCTACAAAAGCCTGGCCGAGGCCCTGGTCCACGGCGGCATCGACCATGAGACGCGGGTCCGGATCCACTGGGTGGAATCCGAAGAGATCGTCCGCCGGGGAACCGAGCAACTCCTCCGGGATGCGGACGGGATTCTCATCCCCGGCGGGTTCGGCATCCGCGGCATCGAAGGAAAGATCGAGACGATCCGCTATGCCCGGGAGCGAGGCATGCCGTTCTTCGGCCTGTGCCTGGGCATGCAATGCGCGGTGATCGAGCTGGCCCGCCACCTGGCCGGCCTGGAGGGCGCCAACAGCTCCGAGTTCGACTCGAAAACCCCGCATCCGGTCATCGATCTCATGGCGGATCAACGTTCGGTACAGGACATGGGCGGGACCATGCGGCTGGGGGCCTATCCCTGCCGGGTCCAGGACGGCAGTCTCGCACACAAGGCCTATGGGGTGACGGAAGTCCGGGAGCGGCACCGCCACCGCTATGAATTCAACAACGCCTACCGGGAGATCCTGACCAAGCACGGGCTCGTATTGAGCGGCCTGTCTCCGGACGGGAAGCTGGTGGAAATCGTCGAGTTGCGCGACCATCCGTGGTTCCTGGCGACCCAATTCCATCCGGAGTACACGTCGCGTCCGCATCACCCCCATCCGCTGTTCAGCGCCTTTGTGGGGGCGGCCCTCCGCAGGAAATGCGGCCATTGATAGCAAGAGGAAGACAAACTATGAAAGTGTTTTCCCGACGCGCCAGGATCATGATGAGGGCGCGTCGCTACGCAAGCGAGGTAAGGAGGGGGCATGCCGCATGACGTGGACATCGGCCCGTTCAAGGTAGGGGCCTCCCACGGTCATTTTCTCATCGCCGGCCCCTGCGTGATCGAGAGCGAACAGTTGGCCCTGGATACGGCCCACCGAATCGCTGAAATCGCCCGGGCGGTCGGCCTCCCATATATCTTCAAATCGTCGTATGACAAGGCCAACCGAAGCTCGATCGGGTCCTTCCGGGGGCCAGGACTTCAAGCAGGGCTTGAAGTTTTACGCAAGGTCCGGGAGGAAGTCGGGGTGCCGGTCCTGACCGATG
>JBFFYZ010000403.1:0-2428 GCA_041568895.1 Nitrospiraceae bacterium | reverse complement strand
GTCCGTACTGGCGATGTCCAAATGGACCCAGGGCGTCTCACCCACGAACTTGCTCAGGAAGAGCGCCGCGGTAATCATGCCGCCGCCTCGCCCGCCGATATTGCGCATGTCGGCGACCTCGCTGCGGAGCTGTTCGAAATATTCGTCCCACAGGGGCATTTCCCAAACCCGTTCGCCCGCCTTGAGGCCCGACTGCTCCACCAGCCGCTTCAAGCGATCATTGTTCCCGAACATGCCGATCGCGAACTGGCCCAGGGCGACCACGCAGGCGCCGGTCAAGGTCGCAATGTCGATGATGGCGGCCGGTTTGTAGCGCGTGCCGTAAGCCAGGCCGTCCGCCAGGATGAGGCGCCCTTCGGCGTCGGTGTTCTGGACCTCGACCGTTTTTCCGGACATTGTCGTGACGATGTCCCCCGGCTTCATGGCCCTGCCTCCCGGCATGTTCTCCGTCGCGGGAAGGATACCGATGAGGTGCAGGGGCAGGCGCAGACGGGCGGCGGCCCGGACCGTGGCCAGGACCTCCGCCCCGCCGGTCATGTCCGCCTTCATCTGTTCCATGTTCTCCGAGGGCTTCAGCGAGATGCCGCCCGTATCGAAGGTAATGGTCTTGCCCACCAGCACGATGGGTTTGGCGACTCCGTCGGCTCGGCGTCCCGTGGACCGAGGTCTCGAGGCGCCGGCCCCACGGTATTCCAGGATGATGAACTTGGGGGGCTCGTGGCTTCCCCGAGCAACGCCCAGGAGGGCTCCCATGCCCAGCCGTTCCATATCACGCCGCTCCAAGACCTTTACCCGCACCCCTCGCTCCCGCCCGATCTTTTTGGCCTCTTGGGCCACGCGGGAAGGCGTCACCACGTTGGCGGGATGGTTGCACAGGTCCCGCACGAAGACCGTGGCCTCCGCGGTCGCCAATCCGCGACGGATTCCCTCCTTGAGGTCGGCCATGCGATCGGCCCGCGGGCTCACGAGAGTCATGCGCGACACCTCCTTGCCCGCGTCCTTGTCGTTGCTGCGGTAGGCGGTGAATTGATAGCCGCCGAGCACCGCGCCTTCCACCATCACCTGGGCGAGTTCAAGGGGAGACGCGCCGGTCACCCCTCGACCGATCAGGGCGGTGGCCATGGAGCGGACCCCGGCATGCCGCAGGCGCTTGGCGACGGTCCCCATCGCTTGGCGAACCGTGTCAAAGGTGGCCTCCCGTTTCTTGCCGAGCCCGACGAGGAGGACCCGCTTGGCTCGGATGACCCCGTGGGTATGGACCAACGCGGTCTGTTGGCTCTTTCCCTCAAACTCCTTGCTCTTGAGCAGGTCCCGCAGCCACCCGTGCAGTGCCCGGTCCACGGCCGCTGCCTCCTCCTGGAGGGTTGCGTCCCCTTCATGGTGCGCCACCACCAACGCCTCGGCAGCCTCGGCCTCGATCCTGCCCTGCTTCACGGTCACGTTCATCTCAGGCTCCTTTGTCTCGTCGACTGTCTCGCTCCCTCAGCCCTCGGCGCAGAGGTTGTCCCGCAGGGGGCATCCGCCTTCCGTCGGTTCGGCATCGGGAGAGGATGGTTACACGCCCTTGGTGTCCGGGTCCCAGACATATTTATGAAGCTGAAGTTGAAACCGGACGGGAAGTCGGTCCGCGAGAATCCATTCGGCCAGTTGGCGGGGCTCCAACTCCCCGAAGACGGGTCCGAACAACACCGTGCAGCGTGAGGCCAGGGAGGAGTCGTAGAGGAGGGAACGGGCCCAGTCGTAGTCCGGGCGGTCCTTGATCACGAACTTCACCTCGTCCTTGCGGGTCAGGTGCCGGAGGTTGTCCCACAGCATCCGATCCGTCATACCGCTCCCGGGGCATTTGACGTCGAGGATGATCCGGGCTCGGGAGTCCACCGTCGAGATATCGATCGCCCCGCTGGTTTCGACGAGCACCTCGTACCCGTCCGCACACAAGGCCTCGATGAGCCCGAGCGCTTCGGGTTGGTGCAGGGGCTCGCCTCCCGTGATTTCCACTAAGGGGCAGCCGTAGGCTTTGACCCGGGCCAGCACCTCCTCCCGGCTCAGGGTCGTGCCCCCCGAAAAGGTGTACTCGCTGTCGCACCAAGTGCATCGGAGCGGGCAGCCGGTGAGCCGCACGAAGACGCAGGGGCGGCCTGCAAAGCTGGATTCGCCCTGAATGCTATGGAAGATCTCTGTAATTCTGAGAATTGACGATTGGTTCATTGCCGATTTATTCATTGAAGAGATGAACTCCTCATATCTTCTGTCTGAAAATGATCCAATGCTTCAAACACCCAATGGGCCCATTCTTTTCAGGTCCACCGGACCGTCGGCCAGTTTTCCCGGCGGGCGATCCGCGCCATCCCCCTGATCGGGTTAACGACCAATGGATTGCCCACGCACCGGAGGGCTTCCACGTCGCCCGGGCTGTCCCCGTACGCAT
>JBFFYZ010000402.1:0-2431 GCA_041568895.1 Nitrospiraceae bacterium | reverse complement strand
GAGCATCCACCCGGCCAGGCTGACGATGACCGGGGACAGCGCGATGGCCAACCCCGCGCCGGTCGCGCCCATGACCAGCAACAGCCCCTGCAGCCGCTGCGCCCAGATCCCAAAGACCGCGACCAGGAAGAGTCCCAGGGTAGCATAGCGAATGGTCTTTTGGGCCGAATACCGCCAGCGTTCATCCTTGATTCCTCGGCGAGCCAGCCATTCCAGGATCCGGCTTCCCACATAGAGGACCACCGCCAGAATGGCGGTCGCCAGAACCCGCTCGTCCAAGCGGAAGATCAAGGAGGACACATGCTCCAGCACGTCAAGCATCGGTCACCAGAGGACCCCCGCAACTGGTTGGCCCACAGCACCAAGCTTGGACCGGCCGATCTCTTACCCTGGATCGCCACGGAAAGCAAGTCCGCCGGTGTGATGGCCGGGATGGTTGTCACCCGCTCTCAAAATCTGGCACACTGGCACCGGAGGTGTATATGAATGGACAACAAGCTTGGCAATTGGATCTCGGAGCCCGGCCCGTCGGTCCGTCGTCGGTACGGTTTCGAGTCTGGGCTCCGCGGGCAAAGACCGTGGCCGTTCGTCTGGTTGGGAACCAACCCCAGAACCCTGTTCGTGACGTCCCGATGGAACCGCACAAGCTCGGATATTTCGAAGCCACGGTGTCCGGGGCAAGCCCGGGGTCCAGGTATCAGTATCTCCTGGACGGAAAGACGGCCCGACCGGATCCGGCTTCACGGTTTCAACCGGACGGCGTCCATGCCCCGTCCGCCGTCGTCGACCCCGATGCCTTCCAGTGGACCGACCAGGCCTGGACCGGACTGCCCCTCGATCAACTGATCGTGTATGAGCTCCATCCCGGCACCTTTACCCCCGAAGGCACCTTTCAGAGCATCATTCCCTACCTGCCCTATTTACGGGACGAGGTCGGCATCACCGCGGTGGAGCTGATGCCCGTGGCCCAGTTTCCGGGGTCCCGCAATTGGGGCTATGACGGGGTATCCCTCTACGCCCCCCAATCCAGTTATGGAGGTCCCGAGGGCCTCAAGACCTTGGTCAACGCCTGTCATGCCCAAGGCCTGGCGGTGGTGCTGGACGTGGTCTACAACCACCTCGGTCCCGAAGGGAATTATCTGAACGACTTCGGCTATTACTTTACCGACCATTACCGGACTCCCTGGGGCCAGGCCATCAACTATGACGGCCCGTCCAGCGACGAGGTCCGTCATTATGTGATCAGCAACGCCGTCTATTGGGTGACCGAGTACCACATCGATTCCCTGCGACTGGACGCCATCCACGGCATCGTGGACTGCAGTGCCACCCACGTCTTGCGGGATCTCGCCGCCGCGGTCCACGCCCAAGCGAATCGGCTGGGCCGGAACATCGTCGTCGTGGCGGAAAGCGACCTGAACGACGTGCGGGTCATCAGCCCCACCGCCGAAGGCGGATATGGTCTGGACGGCCAATGGAGCGACGACTTTCACCACGCCATCCACAGCCTGTTGACCGGGGAGAAAAACGGGTACTATCAGGACTTCGGAGATGCGGCCCATCTGGCGACGGCCTTGCGGGAGGGTTTCGTGTATTCGGGTCAGCACTCCGCCTACCGAAAGCGGCGCCACGGGAACTCCTCCCGCCACCGGCCCCCCAAGCAACTGCTGATTTGTTCGCAAAACCATGATCAGGTGGGCAACCGGGCATTCGGCGACCGCCTGACCACCCTCATCCCCTTTGAGGCCCTCAAGGTGGCCGCTGCCACCGTGCTGTTCGCTCCGAACGTGCCCCTCCTGTTTATGGGAGAGGAGTACGGCGAACCCGCGCCGTTTCAATATTTCACCGACCACAGCGACCCGGAGTTGGCGGAGGCGGTTCGCAAGGGACGCCGCGCTGAGTTTGTGCACTTTGGCTGGAAGGAGGAGGAGATCCCTGATCCCCAGGATCCCGCCACGTTCGAGCGCTCTCGAGTCCATCCGGGACCTCAGAAGGACCCCAAACGGTCGGCACTGCTCCGGTGGTATCGGACGCTGAGCCAGTTTCGCAAAGCCCATCCCCCCCTCGGGGCCTCGCACCACCACGACGAGCACCGGGTGTGGGTGTTTGAATCCGAACGGGTGCTGGTCCTGCACCGATGGACCGCAGACGGCAAATCGGCGCTCGTCCTCCTCGGGTTCAACAAAGGGGCGACCTCCGTGACCCTTCGGGAGCCGGCCGGGACGTGGCGTTTGGCGCTGGATGCCGCGGCCAAAGATTTCGGGGGAACCGGCCAACAGAACGGCCCGGACCGGCTGGCCATCTCCGCGGAAGGCACAACACTGTCCTTGCCGCCCTACGCGGCCCTGCTGTACTTCAGCCAGTCGGGATAGCTATCAGGAGGGCTTGAGGAACAGGACGCCGAGGGGGGGAAGCGTCAGGCAGATCGAGT
>JBFFYZ010000401.1:0-2432 GCA_041568895.1 Nitrospiraceae bacterium | reverse complement strand
GGGCGAAGTCGAGGATCCGGGCGTAGGCGCTGGCGCCGACCACGATCATGCGGGGGCGGCATTCCTCGGCAATTCGTTGGACGGCCTCGTAGTTGATGACCTCGGTCTGGCGGTCCACGCCGTAGAAAAACGAGTGGAACAGAATGCCCGAAAAATTGACCCGGCTCCCGTGCGTGAGGTGGCCCCCCTGCGAGAGATCCATACCCAGAATGGCATCTCCGGGTTTGAGCACCGCCAGATAGGCCGCCATATTGGCCTGAGACCCTGAGTGAGGCTGCACGTTGACGTGCTCGGCGCCGAAAATCTGCTTCGCCCGCTGAATCGCCAACTCCTCCACCCGATCCACGAATTGGCAGCCACCATAGTACCGCTTCCCCGGGTACCCTTCGGCATACTTGTTGGTCATGAGACAGCCCTGAGCGGCCAGAACGGCCGGGCTGGCGAAGTTCTCGGAGGCGATCAGGAGGAGTTTTTCGCGCTGGCGTTTTTCCTCGGCCCGGATGGCCTCGAAGACCTCCGGGTCCGTGGCTTTCAACGCTTTCAGGGACCCAATGGCATTAGGCATGGGCGTTACTCACCGGCTCCGCTCGAAGAGCCGGGTTCGGCATCGCCGTCCTGCTTCTTGACGACGGCCACGGACACCGTCGCGGTGACCTCCCGGTGGAGCTTGATGGGCACCGTCACCGTGCCCAATTCCTTGATCGGATGGGCCAGCTGAATTTTCCGGCGATCAACCGTGAAGCCCTGCGCCGTCAAACCCTCGGCAATATCCTTGGTGGTCACCGAACCAAACAGTTTGCCTTCCTTGCCGACTTGGGCCGTCAGGCTCAGGGACACCGCGGACATCTTTTTAGCCAGGGTCTCGTATTCGAGCTTTTCCTTCTTGGCCTTGTCCGCCATGGACCGTTTGGCATGGTCCAGGGCTTTGACGTTCCGCGTGCTGGCTTCCAGGGCCTTGCCACGGGGGAGCAAATAATTTCTCGCAAAGCCGGGGGACACCTCCAACAGGTCGCCGGTAAGGCCCACGCCGTCCACATTTTCCTTTAAAATCACCTTCATAGCTTTGAACTCCTTCAATTAAGAACAGAAAATCATACTGAGGGGAGGGGGAAAAGTCAATTGTGATTCCGAGGGTCCGGCGCTGGTGGACAGTGGCCAGCCGCTCCGTTAAGATGAACCGCTCGAAAGCCAGTCGCCTCGAACATTGGTCCGTCGCCCAAGGGGCCGCGAGTTAAGTCCGGTTGAATCATCGTTGGATCGAAGAAAGCCTCACAACCCTGTTCCTGTGCCCGTATCGCATCGCCCGTGAAAACCGTCGATCTCCTGGAATATTTCGGCAAGATGCTGGCTGAGGCCAGCCAACAGGCTGCGGCGTCAGGAGTGGACTCCCCTATCGCCCTGTCCCGGGGAGAGCGCCTTTCCACCATCGGCACCCTGCACCTCTATACCTTTGAGGTTCCCCCCGAAACTCGGGTGGGCGAAGACGTTCCGGTGTCTATTCTGTTGCCGAGCGACCTGGAGCCCGCGGAGGGCTTTACCGTCGGGCGGCATCGGGACCGGGTGTTTCTCCAAACCCTGGAAGTGGTCGGACAGGATCTGGAATCCGCCACCCTCGTGCCCGACGCCTCAGGATGGTTGACCCTGGCGTCCCGCCGCCTCGTGGAGATGGCCAAGCATCCCGAAAAATACACCCTGGGCCCGGCTGACCGGCTGCTTCCCTGGCTGGACCCCGACCTGGAAGGAAAGGACCAGCCGGCCCGCGCGGCCTCGGGTTCCAGCGTCTTGAGCACCCTCTGGACCGAGGACCAGACGGCTCGCCGGACCACGCTGGCGGCCCAAGTGGTCGAACAGGTCCGCGCCAATAAGCGCCTGCTGGTGATCAGTCCCACGCATCGGCAGGCGGATGAGGCGGCCGGCGGGATTGCCCGAGCCCTGCGCGGGGCCGGGCTTCCCTTTAAAAGCCTCGTCAGCCGGTACGAAATTCCCGTGCTCGGCGAGGCTGGGGGCATGGCGCTCACGGAGCTGGGGTTTGAGGCCCAGATGCATCGGTTCTACGCCAAATCCCGCGCCGACAAAGCCACCCTCAGAAGAAAATATGAGCGGTTCCGGGAGCTCACCCCTCTGCTGGCCTACAAAGGAGAGAAGCTGCGGGACCTCAACGAGGTGAAGCTCCTCGAATGGCGGCTCCTCACGAAGGTCAGCGAGCTGCAGGGGAAGATCAAGGAGATCGACAAGACCTTGGCCGAGTATGAGGCCATCCCGATTTGGAAGCGCCTAGCCATGCAGACCATCGGCAAAAACATGGCGACCCTGGGCGAATACAAGGTCCTGTATCAAGCGCAGATCCAGGGCCTGATGCGGGAGCTGGAGGTCGCCCAACGGCGGATCGAGGAACTTTCCCCGGAAGCGGCCATTCCCAAGGACCTGCGTCC
>JBFFYZ010000400.1:0-2471 GCA_041568895.1 Nitrospiraceae bacterium | reverse complement strand
TCCCCAGTCCCTCGCCTGATGGAGATTCTCCTCGCCTCGACGTCCCCACGCCGAAAAGACCTACTCCAATTGCTTCGGATTCCCTTCGAGGTAATCCCTCCGGACTTTCCCGAGGCGATCCGTTCTGACCAGGCCCCTCTTGATCAGGCCAAGGCCTTCGCGTTGGGAAAGGCCCGATCAGTTGCGTTCCGGTTTCCGGATCGACTGGTTCTTGGGAGTGATACGCTCATCGAGGTGGAGGGGGACATTCTTGGAAAACCCCAGGCTCCAGGCGAAGCCAGGCGGATGCTTCGACGCTTGGCCGGCCGGCCCCACCTGATCCATACGGCCATCGCGTTGGTTCGAACCTCAAGGGAATTGGAAGAGGTCGCCGTGGAAACTGTTCGAGTGTGGATGAAGGAGCTGTCCGAGGTGGAACTGGCCGGCTATCTGGCGACGGGAGAGAGCCTGGGAAAAGCGGGAGCCTATGCGATACAAGGAGAGGGTGGAACCCTGATCCAACGGCTGGAAGGCGATTACACGGCGGCGGTCGGGTTACCCCTCCGGCTTGTTGCCGAACTGCTTCAACGCCATGGGGTGGATGTGCCCATTTCCGTAAAGGACCTCTACCGTATAAAGGCCTATCCAAATTGGCCGCGCTATTCGCCCTGAGGCCCACCGGTAAAGAAAAGGCAGGCCGGGCAATTGCAATGGCCTGTGGCTTTTCTTAAAATGGGGAAAAGCCCTATCGGGGGCCAGGCGATCGAGGGAGGCTGAGCATGAAGAGTGGGCGGGCGGGCGAAATAAGTATCGGAATACTCGGGTCGTTGACGGCCCTGATGGTGGGCACGGTCGCCTTGTGGGCCGTCACGGCAGAACCGGGGTGGGCGATTGACGTCAAACTCACGATGGAAGAAGCGAAGAAGACGCTTGCCGCCGGGCGAGAGCCGATGGCGGCCGCCAACACCCCGGAGGACGTCAAGAAAGTGCTCCAAGAGGCCTCCTTGTCCACCCGGGTGGGAGCCGATCCGGAAAAGGACCCGTGCGGACCCAGCGCCATTCTGCGGACCAAGCGGTTTTGGCTGGAGTCGTTTGGACGGAAAGAGGCCACGGAGTCCAAAAAACAGAAAAAAGAAATTCGGATGCCCGAGGACAAGATTCAAAAATACCTGGATATGCCCAATCTCGAAATGGAAATCCAGTTGTGCGGGGACGAAGAGTACTTTGCCGAAGGGGCCCAGGTCGTCCTGCAGCAAAATTCCAAGAACATCAAGCCGGTGGACCTCAGCCCGGCTGAGCGGGGGCGGAAAAACGAGGGAGAGGGTCCGGCCTACCGGTCCCGCTTCACCGCCCGGTTCGCCTACGACAGCTTCGATCCAGCCGCCGCCACCAAAATCGTGATCTTCTTCCTCGATGGAAAGATGATCGAGATTCCGGCTGATTTTGCCGCGGTCAAGTGAGGGGTTCCCTCGGACCCGAAGCGGGTTGGGGCGAGTTCGCGAGTTCTTCCAGACGCAGCGTGTACAGATAGTGGTACAAGCCCTGCCGTTCCATCAACATGGCGTGGGTGCCCTCCTCGACGATTCTCCCCTTGTTGAGCACGAAAATGCGGTCGGCCCGCTGGACGGTCGTCAGACGGTGGGCCACCACGAAGGTGGTCCGTCCCGCCATTAATTGTTCGACCGCCTCCTGGACCAGTTTTTCAGACTCCGTGTCCAGGGATGACGTGGCCTCGTCCAGGAACAGAATCCGCGGGTTTTTGAGCACGGCGCGGGCGATGGCGATTCGCTGCCGTTGTCCCCCCGACAGGTTCACGCCCTTTTCCCCGACGATCGTGTTGTACCCGTCCGGCATCGCGGTGATGAACTCGTGGGCGTAGGCCGCCCGGCTGGCCGCCACGACCTCTTCTTCGGTCGCCTCCGCACGACCGAACCGGATGTTGTCGAACACCGTCCCGCCGAACAAAATGGTTTCCTGGGGCACCAACGCTACCTGGCGATACAGGCTTTCCAAGCGAACCGCGCGGAGATCGTACCCATCGATTTCGATCGTACCCTCGGTCGGGTCATAAAAGCGGTGGAGGAGGTTGACCAGGGTCGTTTTGCCGGCCCCGGTGGGTCCCACGAAGGCCACCAGTTCACCCGGGTTGGCCTCAAACGAGATGTCCGACAGGACCGGCTGCCTGGCGTCGTAGGCAAAGGACACCTGGGTTACCCGCATCTGCCCCCGGATGGGGGGCAGGTCCACGGCGTCGGGTCGATCCGTCACCTCCGGTTGCGTATCCAAAATCTCGAAGACCCGCACCAAGGCCCCCTGGGCTTCCTTGAGCTTCGTGAACACCCGGGCAGCGGAGCCGAACGGTCCGATGAGGATGCCGGCAAACAGCACAAACGCGAAGAGGTCCCCCGGCGACATGGACCCCCTCGATGACCTGGCGGCCGCCGTACCACATCACGGCCGAGGCACCGGCAAAGGTGACGAGGGTAATCGTC
>JBFFYZ010000399.1:0-2488 GCA_041568895.1 Nitrospiraceae bacterium | reverse complement strand
CGTTCCGGCGAGGAGAAGCCGGCGGGGATGAACCCGGCTCCCAAGACAGGGCTCAACCGAGCAGGAAGGAAGTATTGAGGAAGCCGTACTCGTAGATGCCCTTGGGGACGATCCCCGCCTTGGCTGACAGAACCTGCGCCCGGCTCCGGTAGCCTCGGGGCACGATGAGGAAAAACGGGACTCCGAGGCTGGCATAGTCGCGCCATTGAGTGCGCGCTTCATTCTCGGTGACGGTCTCCTCCGTTTCCACTTCGGCGATCCACATGGGAGCCTTGAGTCGGCCTTGTTGCGTCCACCCGACGAGGTCCGGATAGATCTGGGCGGGCCCGGTCCAGACGTTCCTTTCCACGCCCGGATTGGTATCGATCCGGAGGCGGCCCGGCTCCGCCCAGCGCTGAGCGACCAGGCGGACCACGTGGTCATGAATGGCCTGCTTCCCGAAATCCCGAGGACTGGCCCTCATTCAATGCCTCCTTTTCAGGAACATCCGCTCGTGGCCCCGCACCCCATGCACTTGAGGCAGGTGCCGTTCCGAACCAGCTTGAACTCCTTGCACTCCTGACAGGGGTCGCCTTCAAACCCCTTCTGCCGCGCGATCCGCACGACCTCTTCGACAAACGTCACGGTCTGGCGCTTCATCTGAAGATTGTGCGTAATGCTGCCGTTCCCGTGCCCGTTATCCTTGGACCCGTTGTCGCCCTCCCGCCGGGCCGGAAACACCGGGCTGATTCCGGAGGACCCCAAAGTCTCCGGATCGGCCGGTTCATCCTCCGTGCATTCGGGATCCTGCTTGACCGTATCTCCCCGGAGGTCTTCCGGCACCACCTGTTCCAGATCGTGCCGGCCCATGTAGGTGATGGCCAGTTCACGGAAAATGTAGTCAATGATCGAGGTGGACATCTTGATATGCTCGTTCAATTTGACCGGGCCGTTCGGCTCGAACCGGGTAAACAGGAAGGCCTCGACGTATTCCTCCAGCGGCACTCCGTGTTGGAGGCCGAGGGAAATAGCGATGGCGAAGCAGTTCATCAGGCTCCGGAAGGCCGCGCCCTCTTTGTGCATGTCCAAAAAGATTTCGCCGAGCGTTCCGTCCTCGTACTCCCCGGTCCGAAGGTAGATCTTGTGGCCTCCGACAATCGCCTTTTGGGTATAGCCGTTCCGCCGCTCCGGCATCCGGCGCCGTTTGGCCAGGTACCGGACAAGGACCCGCTCGGTCGCCTTCTCGGCCATCGCCATCACCGACTGATCCGCGGACTCGCGGACCTCACCTGAATCGCTGGACGCATTGAGCGGCTGGCTGAGCTTGGACCCGTCCCTGTACAGGGCCACCGCCTTAAGCATGCTGTGCCAGGACAGCAGGTACGAAGATTTGACGCCCTCGACCGTCGCATCGGCCGGCATGTTGATCGTCTTGCTGATTGCGCCGCTGATGAACGGCTGCGCCGCGGACATCATCCTGATGTGCGCGTCCACAAAGATGAACCGCTGCCCGATTCGACCACAGCGGTTGGCACAATCGAACACCGGCAGATGCTCCGGCTTCAAATGCGGCGCCCCCTCGACGGTCATGGTGCCGCAGCAATAGTCGTTGGCGGCCGCAATCTGCTCCTGGGTGAACCCCAGCGCTTTGAGGAGGTTGAAGGTCGGGTCGTTCAGCTGGGCGTCGGTGAACCCAAGCTTTCCCCGGCAAAATTCTTCGCCGAGGGTCCACTTATTGAAAGCGAACTGGATCTCGAAGGCCTGGCCCAGGCCCCCTTCCAGCCGATCCAGGGCCTCTCCGTCGAACCCCTTGGCCTGCAATGCCTCATGGTTGATAAAGGGGGCTCCCTTCAGGGTGCGTCTTCCCGTACAGTAGATGACGATGTCCTGGATCTGGGATTCCAAATACCCCAGGGTGATGAGCGCGGGCGGCAGACTCTGGTTAATGATCTTGAAGTATCCGCCTCCCGCCAGCTTCTTGAACTTGACGAGGGCGAAGTCCGGTTCGATGCCGGTCGTGTCGCAATCCATGACCAGGCCGATCGTGCCGGTCGGCGCAATGCAGGTCGTCTGCGCATTCCGGAACCCGTAGGCAGTCCCCAGCTCCAAGGCCCGGTCCCAGGCCCGCCTGGCGGCCAGGAGGAGGTCCGGCGGGCAATGCTCGGCCTGGATCCCCTGAGGTTTGATTGTGAGGTTTTCATAGTCTTCCGGAGGCGAGTCATAGGCGGCCCGCCGGTGGTTCCGGATGACCCGAAGCATATGGTCCCGGTTTCGCGCATACCCTTCGAAGGGACCCAGTTCCGCGGCCATCTCCGCGGAGCTGGCGTAGGATTCCCCGGTCATGATGGCCGTCAGCGCCCCACAGATCGCCAGCGCCTTGGGCGAATCGTAGGGAATCCCCTGCCGCATCAGAACCGTCCCCAAATTCGCATAGCCCAATCCCAACGTCCGAAAGATGTAGCTTTTCTCGGCGATCGCCCGGCTGGGGAAGGAGGCCATCAGCACGCTG
>JBFFYZ010000398.1:0-2490 GCA_041568895.1 Nitrospiraceae bacterium | reverse complement strand
TACGCTGCCGCCTTTGGCAGACGAGGGGCGCCTTCTCTGGCGGGGCACACCTGACACCTGGCCAGGTCATCCCCACAGGCTGATTCATGTGGACAGAGACGCACGGCCGTAAGAGCTGGGTACGCTGAGGGTAACTCTCGCGCCGTTACCAGATCGGAACGATGCGGACGCGCAAACCTTCTGGAATCTCCGTGGCTCGTACGGTTGGGGATATCTTACTCTACTTCGCTGGTTTCCGTCAATTTTCCGGCGGGTTTTGTCCAATTTCCTGTGCCCAGCTATGATCGACCAGGAAATGGATAAAAATCATAAGTGACTGTTTTATTTATTGGTTTTTGAAAAATTTCAAAAATTGAGAATTGAGAACGGAAAGCCTCATGCTGGATGGGGCTCCTCTTTTAATGACGGGCCCTTGCTAAAGGTAGAAAGGTAAGCCTGGCCGGGGAGTCGAAACCAGCCGAGAATTCACAAGTTAGGGCCAAAACTTAATGCCCTGGGCCAGTGGCAAGTCGGGCCCCCAATTGATGGTATTGGTCTGGCGGCGCATATAAGCTTTCCAGGCATCTGACCCGGCTTCACGGCCTCCCCCCGTTTCTTTTTCCCCTCCGAAGGCCCCGCCGATCTCCGCCCCGGACGTCCCGATATTGATGTTGGCGATCCCGGTGTCGCTGCCCTCCGCGCTCAAGAACTGCTCGGCATGCCGAAGGTTGGTGGAAAACAGGGCGGAGGAGAGGCCCTGGGGCACCGCATTGTGAAGCGCGATGGCTTCCTTGAGGGTTTTGTAGGGCATGACGTACAGGATGGGGGCGAAGGTCTCGCGTTGCACGATGTCCCATTGGTTTTTGGCCCGGACAATGGTCGGCTCGACAAAAAAGCCGGGGCCCTCCAGGACTCGTCCTCCATAGAGCACCTTTCCGCCCTGCTTCTTGATTTCCTCGAGCGCGGCCCGGTAGCCGTCCACGGCTTGCTGGTCGATCAGGGGGCCCATCAGAACGGTTGGATCAAGCGGATTGCCGATCCGGAGTTGCTTGTAGGCGTCGATGAGCCTGGAGACCACCTCGTCGTAGCGGGATTGGTGCACAAGGAGGCGCCGCGTGGTCGTGCACCGTTGCCCGGTCGTGCCGACCGCGCCGAAGGCGATCGCCGGAATCGCCAGATTGAGGTCTGCGGTCTCGTCCACGATGATGGCGTTGTTGCCGCTCAACTCCAGGAGCGTGCGGCCCAGCCGCTTGGCCACGACTTGCGCCACCTGCCGTCCGACCGGCACCGACCCGGTGAAGGAAATGAGCGGCAGGCGCTGGTCCTCTACCATGGTTTCCGCCTGGTCCACCCGATCGGTGATGAACAACGAGAAAATGCCGGTGTACCCCTGCTGGTGCATGACCTGGTTGCAGATGTGTTGTACCGCCAGGGCGCAAAGCGGCGCTTTGGGCGAAGGTTTCCACATGACCGTGTCCCCCGCCACCGCGGCGATAAAGGCGTTCCAGGCCCAGACCGCCACGGGAAAATTGAAGGCCGTGATGACCCCTACGACCCCCAGGGGATGCCATTGCTCGTACATGCGGTGTTTGGGTCGCTCGGAATGCATGGTCTGCCCGTACAACATCCGGGCCTGGCCAACGGCGAAGTCGGCCATGTCGATCATTTCCTGGACTTCGCCGTCCCCTTCAGCCTTGAGCTTGCCCACCTCCATAGCGACGAGGCTGCCGAGGGCGTCTTTCTTCTCCCGCAAAGCCTGCCCGATGAGCCGAACGAGTTCCCCGCGCTTGGGTGCCGGCACCATGCGCCAGGTCGCGAACGCGGTGGAGGCGTCCCGGACGATCGCCTCATAATCCCGGTTCGAGCAGCGGTGCACCTTGCCGAGCAGTTCCCCCGTTGCCGGGTTGAAGGATTCCACCACGCCCGCATCACTGGTGTGGGACCATCGGCCAATGCCCGTGCTCCCGCCCTGGTTGAGGGGCTTGAGGCCGAGCGACTGAAGGAAGCTCTTGGGATCCCGCCTCGTCATTTCCCGTGTTCCCTGCTCAGAAGCCCGGGCAGGCGGCTGGGAAGTCCGTCTCGACTTTACGTCGGAAGGGTTTCTCACCGTCCGGCCTGTCCGGTCACTTTTCTTTTTAGGCATAATATCGTCCGAATCGGTTGTTGAGATATGGCTCTAAGGAGAACGTTTCCTGGGTGACGAATCCCTGGTACGCCGCAGGCTGCGCCAGCACCAGATCCACCACGGCGCAGATCCCGGCAGCCGTCGTCACCTGGATGGCCGACCACCGTTTTTTAACGATGGTTTGCGGGTAGATCTTCTTCACGTAGGTTTCTTCGAACAGTTCCCCGTGTCGGCGCCCGGCGACCGCCGCATAGACCAGCACCACATCCTGCAGGGTCTTGGGAATCGCATGCTCCAAAATCCGTTTCAAGGTCCCCCGGTCTTCGTTGAGCCTGAGCTCCTTCATGAGCAGGTGGATCTGTTCGCAATGGCCGGGATATCGAAGG
>JBFFYZ010000397.1:0-2518 GCA_041568895.1 Nitrospiraceae bacterium | reverse complement strand
GCCCATCCCGCCCAGCCCGATGCGATCGTAAATTTCGTAAAGCTTGGGCGTCCCGCGGCTGACCGTGACCAACAGGATGCCGCCGGCGTAGGACAGGCCGACCACCGGACTGCCCTGGTTAAACTGCTCATCCAAATACTGGCGACGGTTCCCGACCGCCTCGATCCATCGGTAGGGTTCTTCATACATGGCGGGTCACCTTGGCCGCAAACAGGCTCTTCAGCTGCGTCTCGGGGACGGCGTGCACGCCCGTGGCCGTGAGCAGCTTGATCACCGGGTAGAGGTTGGCTTGCTGGTTCACCCCGCCGGTGGCGGAATCAAACTCGGCGGCGCTGGTCAAAAGCCTCAGGGCCAGCACCGTGATGTCCTCCTCCGGGAGCTCCCGCAGCGGATGCTCGCCCCAGATGTTCAGGTAGTGAAGAATGCCGCGGATGATCGGGGAGCCCGATCCGGACACGGCGTACTCGACGCCTTCGAACTCGGCGCCGAGAATGTCATAGAAGTAGATTTTGGCGGTCCCCTGGTCGAAGTCGTAGCCTGCGAAGATCGGCGCCACGGCGCCGGTCCCGGCAAGGGCTGCCGGCACGTTGTCCTTCAGCAGCTTGGACACCGCCCGCAGCTTGCCCTCAAAACTGAGGTCCTGCAGCTGACTGCGGCGGTAGTATTTGAAGGAGTGCTCAAGGATACGGGCCATCTCATAGGCGGTGGCCGGCACGCCGGCGATCGCCATCACGCTGTGCCGGTCCACATCGAGCACCTTGTCGGTCCGGTCGTACATCACCATGTTGCCGGCCGTGGCCCGACGGTCCCCGGCGACCAGGACGCCGTCCCGGTACTTGATCGCCAGGATGGTAGTGCCCCGCGTCAGCTCGGCCGCAAGTTCCCGATCCGATTCGCCGGCAAGCGCCGGGGACCCAAACCGGTACCCTTGCTCCCGAAGCAGTTCCATGAAATCGCCCTGACTCCCCATTTCTCTCTCCTATAATTCGTTAGACATCAGACGAAGTGAGAACCATTCTGCGTCAGTTCCCTTACGTCTGACGTTTCACGTCTCACGTCGTCATTGTCCCGTCCGTTGCCGGTATCGCTCAGCCTGCTTGGGGTCCACCTTGCGCATGCGTTTGAGCAGGTTGTCCTTATCCGGCGATCCCGTCTCCGGTCGTGTAGGTCCCCCGCCTTCCTCGGATGGACCCGGCTTGGGCACAGGGTCGAAAGGCCGCTCCCTCCGCTCGATCATGATAGGGACTTTCATATCAACGTCTCCTTGTTGATGGCATTCCACGCTTGCAGCGCGTCGTCCGGCGTGGCGGCCGACTCCAGCACCTGCCGAAGCGCCTGCACCGCCGTCGGCTCGAACAGGTCTCCCAAATCCAGTGCCTTCGTCTTCACCCACCCGCGAAACTGGACTCGCTCCCATTGGACTGAAGCGATCTGCTCGCGGAACCGCCGGACACAGAGTCCGCGAAGGCCTCCACGGGTGTCGGAGGGCCCGGTCTCCAAGGCCGCCTCGACCTCCGCGTCGGTCGTGAGGCGGGTTGTTTTTCCCTCCGCCTCCAACCCCAGGAACAGCCCTCGCTCCGGATCCACATTGTGATATTCCAGATCCAAACTGGCGACCCAGGGATCGGACCAGGCAAGGCGTTCCGCCTCCATGAAGGTCTCCAGCAGCCAGAGCTTCGTGACCCAATCGAGGCGTCCGACCAGCCGTCCCCGGTCCTGTTCCAAATCCGTCAGCGTTTGGCCCCACTCACCGAGAATCCAGTCGGTCTCCTCCTCCATCCCGGACAAGGCCTTCTCCGCGGCGAGGTAGTAGGCCGTTTGCAGCTCGAGCCCGGAGATCGACTTGCCGGATTTTCGGCGCACCACCGTTTTGAGATCCGGGTCCCGTGAGAAAACCTTGATGGCCGTGACCGGATGCTCCAGTTCCAGATCAGGCGCCGCTTCCCGGGCGATCAGGTCGAGCACCAGCCTGGTGGTCCCCACCTTGAGCGCGGTCGCGTACTCGCTCATGTTGGCATCCCCGACGATCAGGTGGAGCCGTCGATAGCGGGTGGGGTCCGCATGCGGCTCGTCGCGGGTGTTGAGGATCGGCCGGTTGTGCATGGTGTCCACGCTCAACTCGGTCTCCATGAAGTCCGCCCGTTGGGAGAGCTGGAACGTGCCGGGCCGGACGCCCGCCTCCTGGGACTCAATCCCGACCTTGCCGGCGCCCGCCACGAGCTGGCGGCTGACCAGGAACGGGAGCAGACCCTTCACCAGGGCGGGAAAGGGAATGGACCGGGCCACCAAATAGTTGTCGTGACAGCCGTAGCTGTGCCCGTGAAAATCGGTGTTGTTCTTGTAGAGGGTGACCCGCGGTCCCCCCAAGGCGCGGTTTCGACGGTCGGCCGCCCGCTGGACCACGCGCTCGCCCGCCCGGTCGTGGGCCACAAGGTCCCGGAGGTTTCGGCATTCCGGAGTCGAGTACTCAGGGTGCGTATGGTCGTTGTAGAACCGGGCCCCGTTGGGGAGGACCAGG
>JBFFYZ010000396.1:0-2522 GCA_041568895.1 Nitrospiraceae bacterium | reverse complement strand
CCTCAACGCATCGGTCCGCCGCGCCATCTTGATCGGCATCAGCCTGGGCGCAGTGGCACTCGCGTTGAAAATTATCTTTGGATTGGAACGAACCTATTTAGGCGGCGGCAAGGAATAAGGACACATGAAGAATGGCTCGTCCCGAGATCGTGAGGGTGAAATGACTTGGCCGGATTGGTTTTTGCGTCTCCTTTCTGTCATTCCTGCGAGGCTTGCCCCGGCCAGTTTCAAGCCGGGGGCAGGAATCCAGGGGGCCTCAGCCCTGGTCTATGGTCCGGGAAAAGCCGGAAGAAGATGGATCCCCGCTTGCGCGGGGATGACGGAACGAACGACTTCGTTCTTCCTTGGGGCGAACGCGTGAGCTTTCCTGAACGAATGTTGCAGATCGACCGGCGAATTATTTTCGCCGTGATCGGGCTCTGCACGTTGCTCCCCCTTCTGTATCCCGTCGGACTGCCGATCAAGAAGAGCCCGGAGGTCGTGGCGATCTATGACCACATGGAGTCCCTGCCGGAGGGCTCCGTGTTCCTGGTCAGCATGGATTTTGATCCGGCGTCGAAGCCCGAGCTCGAGCCGCAAGCCAAGGCGCTGCTCCGCCATGCCTTCAGCCGGAACTTGCGCGTGATCGTCATCACGCTCATTGTCACCGGAACGGGCCTGGCCGAGCAGATCCTCAACCAGGTGGCGCAGGAGCAGAACAAGGTGAGCGGGGAGGATTACGTGTTCCTGGGATGGAGCCCGGGGGCCGGAGCGCTGATCATCGCGATGTGTCAGAACCTGTCCCGCGCGTTCCCCAGCGACTACTACGGGCAAGCGACGGACAGGCTGCCCGTGTTGAACGGCGTGCGGGGCTGCAACGAGATCGATTATGCGGTCAGCCTGGCGGCGGGATTTCCCGGCATCGAGGACTGGTACATCTACGGCAAAGACAAGTACGACTTCGAGCTGGCGGGAGGGGCGACCGGGGTGCTCGCGCCGGGGCTGTACCCGTTCTATCGAAGCGGCCAGATCAACGGGCTCATGGGAGGCCTGCGCGGCGCCGCGGAGTATGAGGGGCTGATCAAGCACAAGGGCTCGGCGATGGCCGGTATGGACGCGCAATCGGCCGCGCATTTCGCGATCATCGCGCTGGTGCTTGCATGCAATATCTTCTACTTCCTTGGTCGGCGCGCCAAAAAGAATCGGGAAAACTAAAGTGTCCCAAGTCCAAGGTCTCAGGTCCCAGGTCCCAGGTCTCAGCGATCAGGGAGTACCTCAGAATTTTTCCGTCATTCCTGCGAAAGCAGGAATCCAGGCACCGCAAAAAAGATGGATTCCCGCTTTCGCGGGAATGACGGAAGGACGAGTACTCAGACGTGGAACCTGGAACCTGAAACCTGGAACCATCTTTTGGAATCCGGAACCTGTTTTTGGAACCTGGAACCTTGGGACCTGGAACTTATCTGGAGTAAAAACTGACGATGACCTTTGAAGTTCTTCTTGGAGCGTGGGTGGCGGCGGGGCTGACGCTGTTCATCCTGACGTTTCTCTACAAGGACAACCCGCTCTTCAAGTTTGCCGAGCACCTCTACGTCGGCATCTCGCTGGGCTATACAGTGGTCAAGGGCGTCGACCTCTTCTTCCGCCTTGTCGTCGATCCCGTCCTCCAGGAAGGGGACTGGTCCCGGCTCATTCCCGTGCTCATCGGTCTCCTGATGCTCGCCCGATTCGTCCCAAAGATCGCCTGGCTGTCCCGGATCGCCTTCGCCTTCTTCGTCGGCGTCGGCTCCGGCCTCGCCATTCCACGCCTGGTGTCCTCGAACATCCTCAAGCAGGTCGAAGACACGGTGCGCCCGCTGGTCACCACGGGTGTCGATGGAAGCCTGCAGGCCTCCTGGGCCTGGACCGATCCCAGCAGCACCCTCAACTCCATCGTGATCCTGATCGGGGTGGTGTCCGTGCTGTTTTACTTCTTCTTCTCGGTCGAGCACCACGGTCCCGGGAAGGGCGTGGCCATCACGGGCATCGTGTTCCTCATGCTGGCCTTCGGGGCCGCGTTCGGCTACACGGCCATGGCGCGCTTGTCGCTGCTGATCGGACGCCTCCGGGATCTCATCGAGTTCTCCGGGCCCGCCTACCACTATGCGACGCTCTGGCTGCTGGCCGTGACGGTGCTCATCCTCCTCGTGGCCCACTTCTGGCGGCCGCCACCTCGGCCACAAAAGGAATAAAAAGGCAGTTTTGAGTTTTGAGTTCTCAGTTGATACCGCTCAGAGCTCATCACTTGGCCCTGGCGAGGACGACCCGCATAAGCCCTCCTTATAGAGTAGGGAAATGTGGTGCCGGCGCCTTGCGCCGGGCGAGGCATGGCCGGTAGAATGCCGCGCTTGTTTCCCGTCTGCAAGGACCATGACTGAAACTGCGAAGAACCCAAAGCAATACCCCCTGCTGCGGAACCTGCAATACTCGCCGCTCAAGCAGGAGGGAGATCAGTACATCATGCTGTGGGATCCCACACGGATCTCCACGGAAAAGCTGATCAT
>JBFFYZ010000395.1:0-2546 GCA_041568895.1 Nitrospiraceae bacterium | reverse complement strand
GCAGAACTTGAAAGCCAAAAAATCCTGACTGCTGGAACCAGAAGGGGGGCCGTCGGGGTGAGTGACCCCGACGGCCCTGCGGTTCCCTTCCGTACGGAGTACTTGATCCCGATACAACCCTGCGAACACCTTGAGTGCCACCGGCTATTTGTTCATGCCGGAAGTCCCCCCATAAAATTCCCAATAAATTTTCGAACCGCAGTATTTACCAAAACTTGATCGCGGCGAGGCACCTTTCGTCTCGATTTTTTACGCCCACCGGCGCTATGTTTGAAGAGGAAAGCGACGGGGCAGTGGGGTGGCATTCGGTTTCCAGCACCCATCTGGCGACTGCCCTGGCGGCAAACGAAAGGAAGTAGGTCCCAACATGGTCGCTCCACTTCGCACGCAACGCGGCTTTACGATCATCGAACTGATGATCGTCGTGCTGATCATTGGGTTGCTGGCTGCAATCGCGGGGCCGAACTATCTCCGCTACCAGGCGAAATCCCGGCAGGCTGAAACCAGGGCCAATTTAGGCGGAATCTATCTGGCGGAAATGGCCTTCTACGGTGAAATGCTCCGCTTCAGCAACGCCACCGAAATCGGCTTTCGACTGGCAGGTACGACCAACCGCTACACCTACCGAACCATGGCGACGACCAACGCCGGCGGGGTCACCATTCCCGGGGCCGTGGAGACGATTAATGCGATGGTCGGCCTTATCACTCCGGATAATACGCTCGCGGCAGCGTCTTCCACGGCCACCTCGTTCACGGTGACTGCCACAGCCAACCTGGACAACGACCCCACCATTGACCAGTGGCATATCAACGACATCAAGCAGGATCTCAAGTTGGCGGACACGGATGATGTGATCAGCTAAGCCCTTCCGGTCCGGCACCAGGATCCCCTTTCCGCCATCAACGCTTTCGTTCCCTTCCAGTTCCTATCGAGGCCTCGCCATTTCCCCAGACAAGAGGTTCTTTTGACCCAGGGGGAATTTGACCCAGGCAGAGCCGATCTTCAGGTAGGCCGCTTGTGGGTCAATAAGAGGGGACCAGCCCCCTCGCAGGCGTTCGCATCGAATGGGTTCGAACTCCGGCCGGCTCACCGCCTCGCCGGCGCCCACAAAATTGGCGCTCCTTATTCGTCGCGCCGTCGGCCCACGAAGAAGGCACACCCCCTTTGGAACCCCCAGTCGGGGGTTCAAAAACATGAATGACGAAGTGTATGGAAGGACACTCGGGGAAAAGGAATAGAAGGTGTTCTCTCCGGCCGCCAGGAGTGATTACGGGTGCGGCCGGTTCAGCAAGCTAGGTATGGAGCGGGAAAGGGGATTTGAACCCCCGACCCTCGCCTTGGCAAGGCGATGCTCTACCACTGAGCTATTCCCGCTCTCGCCTGGAAAAACGAGCCAATTCTACTGGGCACTTCGACAATCTGTCAAGGAAAGACCCGGGCTACGTATTGGCCAACAGGAACGGCCAGCCATTTGACGTGCCATGCTCCGCGTGCTGATACCTCTCTTGACGGCTGCACGAGCCTTGGGTACAGTGGGTTTCGGCACGGTGGACGCGCCTCGTTGGAGGAATTGATGACCAAGCAGCCGGCTTCCCCGCCCCCAATTCCCTTTGCCGCCCAAGCGGTTCCGTTTCAAGACCTGTTGGCCTCCGGAAAACTACCGGATAACTTGATCACCAGCGATTACATCGCAGAGCAGTTCGTCGAACGGCTGGTCCATTACGTGCTGAGCGTGCCGGCCGGTAGTTACACCATGGCCCAATTGAGCCAATTGCTCGAGCAACTTGACCCCCGCCACCAGGTCTTTTTCTTCAAACGGCTGAAAGAAACCAGCCCCCAGAGCCTCAAAGATTTCGCGCCCTTGTACTACGGCTTTATGAACGAATTCCACGCCCTCCTATTTACATAAATTCTCAAAAAAATTTAAAAAACCGCTTGTTGGTGAGGGATTCTCATGTATAATGAATTGTACGCTCTCGGTAACTTTAATCAATTTGACGAGGCCAAAGGTATGAATCCGACGTTACAACGGGCAGTTAAGAGCTTCTACAACCTGGTTTACGAGGCCCAGACGCTTGCCACGACCATGGCCCGGCTGGACACGGCCGACCATGAGCATTATTCGGGACGGATTGAGGGGCTCAACTGGGTGTTGGACCGGTGCCAGGAACTCGAGGACATGGACGCCTCCGTCACCCCCTCCTCCCTTCAGCGGGTCCTGAGCGAGGTCAAATCAGACTTGGACCACGAGCTGTCCGTCCAGCGCCGGGAAAAAGGTCGGCGGGCTGACGGTCGAGAAGAGGCGTTGACCTTCGTGTCCGCTTATCTCACCGGCCTGATCGCCGCCGCCGAAAACGAATCCGCCAAAAGTTCGGTCTAAGCCGGGCTTTTTGGGCCCGGGGAGGGGGTGGGTCCCCTCCCACGGCCTCGGGAAGGCCCCCACGGATTGCTCCTCCTGCCGTTCCCCCAATCGACTCCCCAGCATTGACCGCGCGGGACGGGGAGACCAGGTCCGTACCAGGGACCAGGCCGGGGAAAAGGGT
>JBFFYZ010000394.1:0-2557 GCA_041568895.1 Nitrospiraceae bacterium | reverse complement strand
GGGTCAGCACGCGTTGGTTAAACTCCTCCCCTTCCACCGGCACGATGGTAATCGTCGGATTCTCGGACATGGAGCCGCCGAAGATCGGGGACAATTTGACGCCCCCCTCCAGGCCGCCCAACGGGGGCGTGGCGGCGGCATTGACCTCGAAATTAAAGGTCGCCGCGACGCTCGAAATGGAAGTGAAATGAATGGGGTGATGGTTTTTTGCCCGTGCAATATTCAGCAGCAACTCCTCGGAACCCACTCGGTCGGCCGTCCGGTCATAGGCCAGTACCGCCTCGTGCATGGCGATGGCGGACAGACATCCCTCCATCGAGAGCAGGCTGACGAGTAACGCCAACGGGACCCACCGCCCCGAGAGTGACCGGAGAACCACCCTCACCGTCTCTCTGTCCATGTGTCCATGCTCCTTCGTCATCGGGTCAGCGCGTCAACAACACCGGTCTTCCAGGTCCGACCGAATGGGGCCAAAAAGAGGAGATGAAAACGGAAGCCTGGCGCCAAGCGGCGCGCATTATACCACAGGAGCGGATTGCCGCTGCCGGCCCTTGCAGCATGGCCACCGAAGGGGATCACCACCGAGGCCTCGATCCCCTCCACCAACGGGCTTCTGGCAATCATGGGCCAAATATGAGAAAATTCCATTTTATTTTTAGGAATTTTTTATGCCGAAGGCTCTGGAGAAATCGCCTGCCGAGTGTCGTAACCTGCCCTTTGTTGACGATCCAAACGTTTGCTCCCTTCTTAATCCCCTCCCTCCGGTCCATTCACCTGACGACCATGTCATTTCCATAAATCTGGCGGGAGCCTGAGGCGTATGCGCGCCGGGCTGGAACGCTGGTTATTCGATCCTCTAATCGGGAAAATTCTTTCCGCCGGAATCGGACTGCTGGTCCTGGTGGTGCTGGTCCGCTTCCTCCGCGGGTTTCTGACCCGGTTCATCAAAGATTCGGACACCCGCTATCGGGCCCGCAAGCTCGTCAGCTTTCTGAGCTATTTCGTCGGGCTCATGCTGCTGGCACTGGTCTTCAGCGACCGTTTGGGCCGGTTGACGGTAGCCCTCGGTGTCGCGGGAGCCGGCGTCGCCTTTGCGCTTCAAGAGATCATCGCGAGCGTGGCCGGGTGGGTGGCGATCTCCTTCGCCAACTTTTTCACCGTCGGCGACCGGGTCCAGCTGGGCGGGATCAAGGGAGACGTCATTGACATCGGCGTCCTCCGGACGACCCTCATGGAATGCGGCCAGTGGGTGAAGGCGGATCAGTACAACGGGCGGATCGTCCGCGTCGCCAACAGCTTCGTGTTCAAGGAGCCGGTCTTCAATTACTCGGCTGATTTTCCGTTCCTCTGGGACGAGATCTCTGTACCGGTGAAATACGGGAGCGATCACCGGCTGGCCCGTGAACTGTTCCAGCGCATCGCCGAGGAGGTGGTGGGGGATTACGTCGCATTCGCCAAATCCAATTGGGAAGAGATGATCGGCAAGTACCGGATCGATGCGGTCGATTTGGACCCGAAGGTGTCCCTGGTAGCCAACGACAACTGGATGGAATTCTCGATCCGCTATATCGTGGATTATAAAAAACGGCGACCCAATAAAGACAAGCTGTTCACGCGCATCCTCGACGAGATTCAACGAACCAATGGCAAGGTGGCCCTGGCCTCGGCCACCTTCCACCTTGTCGAGGCGCCGGTGGTGCAGGTCCAACTGACTGAGAGAAAGGATAATGCGAAACCTGAGTAGAGGTGGCCGCGGGCCTTCTCCCATCCCCACATTCCTGTCCCTTCTGGCCTGCCTGGGTCTGACCTGCCTGGGAACGCTTCCCGGCTATGCGGCCGACGAGCCGCCTCCACAAAGCGATTGGCATTATGGCGGACTTCTGGATCTCGGCTATGCCCTGAATTTTAACTTTCCCGAAAACCATCTGTGGCGGTCCAAAGGCACCACCCCCCGGACCAACGAGCTCGATACCAACATGGTATTTGGCTATCTTCGAAAGGATCCCACCACCGAGTCCCGGTGGGGCCTGGAGTTGGCGGGACAGGCTGGGTACGACACCGACGCGCTGGCGACCGACCCGGTGCCCGGGCGTGAGGTCCCGATCCACGGGGCCGATACCCTCCGCCACATCGCCCGGGCCAACGCCTCGTATTTGGTGCCGGTCGGCAACGGCTTGACCATCACCGGCGGGCTGTTCAACAGCTACATCGGTTATCAGTCCATCTACGCGCTCAAAAATCTCAATTACACCCGGTCCTACATGGCCGACAATGCTCCCTATTTCCTGTTCGGCTTGCAAGCACTCTATCCCGTCAACGATCAGGTCTCGCTCGGCTTCTTCGTGGTCAATGGGTATTCCTACCTCTCCCACCCCAATGACCAGCCCAGCTACGGCACCCAGATCGTGTGGAAGCCGGCTCCCCGTCTCACCTTCACCGAAAACCTCTACTATGGCCCGGATCAGTCCGAAACGGCCCTCAAATTTTGGCGGTTTTTCTCGGACAGTATTCTGGAATGGAAAGGGGATCAGGTGACCTTGGCCTTCGCCTACGATGT
>JBFFYZ010000393.1:0-2590 GCA_041568895.1 Nitrospiraceae bacterium | reverse complement strand
TTTTGACGGACCGGAAGGCCTGGTGGAGGGCCGCAGGATCTCCGGACATTTCCAACGCCGTGTCGACTCCTTCGCCGTTGGTAATATCCGAAAGAGTCGAGGCCAAGGTATCGGGAGAATCGGTTTTCACGTTGAGCGTATGGTCCACCCCCACTTGCTTGGCCAGCCCCAGGCGGTAATCACTGATGTCGGTGGCAATGATGACGGAGGCGCCGGACACCCGGGCCACGGCGGCCGCGAACAAGCCGGTGGGTCCGCACCCCGTGATCAGCACGGAGTGCCCGGTCAGGTCTTCGACCAGGGCCGCGTGAACCGCGTTGCCGAGCGGCTCCTGCACGCTGGCGAACTCGGGGGGGATGTCGAGAGAGGTTTTCCAGAGGACGCACTCGGGAAGGACGACGTATTCGGCAAAGGATCCGTCGACGTCAATGCCCAGAATCCGATAATTGCGGCAGACATGGCCTTGCCCAGTCCGGCATTGGAAGCACAGGCCGCAGGTGAAGTGGGATTCGGCCGCAATGTAATCGCCTACCTTGACCGAGGAGACACCGGGTCCGAGCTCCACCACCTCGCCGCACATTTCGTGCCCGATGATTCGGGGCGGGTGGATCCGCTCTTGGGCCCAACCGTCCCAGCGGTAGATATGGGCGTCGGTTCCGCACAAGGAGGTGGCGCTGACCCGGACGACGACTTCATCCACGCCGGGTGCGGGATCCGGCATGTCCTGCCACGCAAGACCGGGCCCCGGGGCCTGTTTTACCACCGCCTTCATTCCGAGGCTCCCAGACAAACTGGTGAAAAATTCTTTTGGCCAAATCGAATAAACTTTTCCGCCAAGGGCCGTAACCCTGCAGCAATTTCATGCAGGAGGTTCAAAAAGGTCTTCCAGCGAGGCCGCAGCGAGCGAGGGCCCGATGCGTACTCCTTGCCGTACGTTGAGGGTCCGAGCGATGCGAGAACGAAGCTGGAAGCCTTTTTCAACATCCTGTTAAATATTATTGCACAGCCCAGGCCTTCCCGCCATGCTCTTGACCAAATCCGACAGGACCCGGTAGGCTATTTGGAGGAGCGACATACCGAGAGGACCCATGAATCCAGATACCGGACATCCCCAAGGCATCGTGCCCACGAAGTACTGGCACAAACTCGAGGACGGACGGGTTCAGTGCGATCTCTGCCCTCGGTTCTGCAAGCTGCAGGAGGGACAGCAGGGCTTGTGTTTCGTCCGGGCGCGGCAGCATGACGAGATCGTCCTCACGACCTACGGCCGCTCCAGCGGATTTTGTGTGGATCCCATTGAAAAGAAACCCCTCAATCATTTTCTGCCTGGCTCGTCGGTTCTGTCCTTCGGCACCGCCGGCTGCAACTTGTCGTGCAAGTTTTGTCAGAACTGGGACATCAGCAAATCCCGCGAAGTGGATACGTTGGCGGATGCCGCCACACCCGATCTTATCGCCAGAGCCGCGCATGACCTGGGTTGCCGGAGCGTGGCCTTTACCTATAATGATCCGGTGATTTTTCACGAATATGCGATCGATGTCGCACAGGCCTGCCGGGCGCTGGGGATCAAATCGGTGGCAGTGACGGCCGGGTACATGTGCCCGGAGCCCCGGGAGGAATTCTACCGCTATCTGGATGCGGCCAACGTGGACCTCAAAGGGTTCACCGAGCGTTTCTACAAGCAGGTCTGTGCCGGCCAGCTCCAGCCGGTCCTCGAAACGCTGGAGTACCTGAAACATCACACTAACGTGTGGTTTGAGATCACCACTCTGCTGATTCCTGGGGAGAACGATTCGGAATCGGAGCTTGAATCCTTGACCCAATGGGTGGTGGAGCATGTGGGCCCGGACGTCCCCATCCACTTCACCGCCTTTCATCCGGATTGGAAAATGACGGACACGCCTCCGACCCCTCCGTCCACGCTCACCAACGCCAGGCGGATCGCGGTCAAAAACGGGATTCGCTACGCGTACACGGGAAACGTGCACGACGAGTCGGGGGGCAGCACCTATTGCCACGGCTGCGGCCAGAAAGTGATCGGGCGTGACTGGTACCAGTTGACCGCATGGAACCTCACCGATAACGGGCAGTGCGGATTCTGCGGCGAGGCTTGCGCCGGGTTGTTCGAAGGGCGGCCCGGCAATTGGGGGCCGCGGCGCGTGCCCGTTCGTCTCCGCGATTTCTCCTAAAAAACAGGACTGAGGTTCGAGGACTGAGGACTGAGGTTTTTCCTGGGAGTTGGAGCCCCGGGACCGAGACCTCAATCTGTAAGTTTCGTTGAAAACATGCCTTACCTCAGTCCTCAGCACTCACACCTCAGCACTTGAAAAACATGAGAGCCATGGTTCTCGAAAAACCCGCGGATGTCCAAGCCGGACCTCTGGTCCTCCGGGATGTGCCAGTGCCGGAGCCAAGTCCCGGACGGGTGCGGGTCCGAGTTCAGGTGTGCGGCGTCTGTCGGACCGATTTGCACATTGTGGAAGGGGAACTCCCTCAAGCCAAACGTCCCGTGGTCCCGGGCCATGAAGTGGTCGGAATTGTGGACCAAGTCGGCAAGGGAGTCTCGACCGTAAGAGAAGGCGACCGGGTC
>JBFFYZ010000392.1:0-2592 GCA_041568895.1 Nitrospiraceae bacterium | reverse complement strand
TGGTCCCGTTCCTGCCGGATCTTTTTCATGCGACGCCAGCGGCCCCAGGTCCACCATCGGAGTCTCTCCTGAAAGGTCACGACCGGAGGCGGGACGCTTCCAAGAGGTCCCCGATGAAAGTCGTGTCCCTTGGCTTCCCGGCTCCTCTTGAAAAACCGGAGGTACCGTTCCAGATACGATTTTTCGCTTGTCATGGCTGAAACAACCGTGCTTCTACCTGAATCCCGATGTGGCGGCTCCTGACATCGGTTTCTTGTATCACATGCTTTCTTCCCAGCCTAGCCCGCTGATTTGTGCACATCCTAGCCTGTCGACTCCTTTTTTGGCAATGGGCTCCCTATGGTATAGTCAGCCCTGATATGAACATCAGACGGCTAGCTCTACCAATCTTGACCTGCGTCTTAATAGCGGGCCTGAGCCTCGTCACCTACCCTGCCAATAGCGCTTACCTACAGCGGACCGTTCAGGAAGAATCGGGTAATTTCTCCAAGACACTCCGCCTGGTGTCCGGGGATCGGATGAAGCGGGATGTCGGCCGTTTGAGCAGTGCGGAATTTAACGGCCGCCAGGCGGGAACTCTCGATGACCTTCGATCCGGTCTTTTCGTGGCCGAGCTGTTTCGCTCGCTCGGATTGCATCCTGCTGGGTCCCAACCCCTCGGCCCCGTATTGAAAAGAGCCGGTGGAGATCCTGGTGATGAAGCCACGGATCTCCCCTTTGAACCCTGGATGGTAGGAGACCGGGTCAACGTGACGCGGATTCAAGATGGAGCCCGGCTCGAATTCCTGGTCGGGTCCAGCATGATCGCGGCTCGTCCTGGGGAGGAGTATTTACCCGTCCTGGACTCTCCTTCCATTGACCTGATCGCACCAGTGGTGTTTGTCGGGTACGGGATTTCGGACCCTGCTCGCGGGGTCGCTGACTACGCGGGTGTAGAGGTGCGCAACAAGGTGGTCTTATTTTTACGCGGGAAGCCGGAACATTATTCGGTTCCCGTTCGACACGCGGACAAAGCGCGATGGGCCAAGGAACAGGGCGCGGCGGCCTATCTCACGGCCACTGGGCCGACGCTCACCGCCTATGAAGCCCGGCGCGGACTTGGGAAGAATCCCTTGGCCTTTTACGGGGGTCCTAAGGACGAAGGGGCCTTGCCAGGAGCGTGGATCAGCACTGACCTGGCCGAGAAAATCTTTGCCGTGGACATGGTTACGCAGGGGGGTTCGTTACGCGAGGTGCAGGAGCAGCTCAATCGCTCACCGGGCTCCCGGTCTACGGAGACCAAGGTGATGGTTCGCTTGTCCTGGGTCAGTACCCAGAACTCGGGCGTCATGGCCAATATCCAAGGCGCCATCTTGGGAGAGGATCCGGTTCTGCGAAAGGAAACCGTGGTCATCGGAGCCCACCGCGATCATTTCGGCTCGCAGGCCGGACTCGTGTTTCCAGGGGCCGATGATAACGCCTCCGGCACCGCGGTGCTGCTGGAAGTCGCCCGGATCTTGAAAGAGGCCAAGCTCACACCCAAACGAACCATTCTGTTCGTCTCGTTTAGCGGAGAAGAACAGGATCTGCTCGGATCCCGGCTCTATGTCCAACAACCAGCTCGGCCCCTGGCCAGTACCGTGGCCATGATCAACGTGGACCATGCCGGTGTCGGAAACGGTCGGCTCACGGTCGGGGTCGCAGGTTTGCCGAAATCCGTGGTTGAAAGGGCCGGGGGAGAAGCCGGACTGGCCGAGAAGCTGGATGTGTACGGATTTTTTCCTGGCGGCGATCATGTGCCGTTCAGCGAAACGGGGGTGCCGACCGTGGCGATCGTCAGCGGAGGGCCTCATAGCCACTTCCATCAGACTTCGGATCGCGCAGGAACCATTCAACCTCACGTCATGGAGGCGGTGGCCCGCTTCGTCCTGGCCTTGGCCTGGCAGCTCGCGAATAGTCCTTAACGGCCCCCCTCTATTCCCGTCCTCAATTTCCGCAAGAACAGACGCCCCCTAGCTAACTCACTCATTCACTCACTTACTCACTTGCCTCCACAATCCTTCTCTGGAATCAGCTTTCGGCCCCTTTCATTGCAAAGCCCCTCCCCCTTTGCTACGCTGGCAAAAATTGCCTTAACCCATTGAACCCTTGGTACTTTGGCCGTAACCGTTTACTCCTACATAATTTGGAGGACAGAGGGAGGCGTCCCATGGTCCCAGCCGAGCCAGTTCTTCAACTCCTCAATCTTAAAAAGCCGCCCGCCGTTCGATCAAGGTCCTTGGTAATTCCTTTGCTGCTCAACGTTCTGGTGGTCATGCTCATGGTGCCAATAACCCACGCAGGTGGAGCCGAACAGGCCCAACCGCCCCCGGCATCCTCCCCTCCCGTTCGGACCGAGGCCCTGTCCCTGGCGGACTCGGTGCTTCGGGCCCTTGAGCACAATTTGGACATCACCGTCAGCCGCCAGAACCGCGACATCAGGCTCACGGACATCATTTTCGAACAGGCGAAATTCGATCCGACGATGAACCTCAGCGGCCGCTACGATCGGACGCTCCAGCCCTTGAACCGTCCGATCTTCGGGTTCACCAGTGCAGCCCTTACGGAACCGAC
>JBFFYZ010000391.1:0-2598 GCA_041568895.1 Nitrospiraceae bacterium | reverse complement strand
TGTCGTTCCAGCGGCCGCTGAGGTCGGTCACGACCCCCGTGTCCACCCGGGTCACCTTGGTGCCGGAGGAGCAGCCGCCTAAGAGGAGGACCAGTCCGAGGACAGGCAGGACCAACCTTTTGGCATCCATGCTATTTCCCCGCTCGCTTGCCTTCTTCAGAATCCAGGCGATCAAAGAGCTTCTCCGCATTTTTCCGGACGAAATCCCGAACCTCGGCGTTCAATTCCTTGGCCTGCATCATCGCTTCTTTCATGTCTTCGAGGGACAGTTTCGCCAGCACGTAATAGGTCCCGGTGTCTTCGTCCTTGTAGCGGTCAACGGGGCGCACGCCGCTCAAGGTGACGGCGGAGAAGGTTTTGATGGCCCGTTCCACGTTCTGCTCTTCGGTGTTTTTGGTGAAATCGCCGGCCGTGGTGGAGGCGGCGTAATCCCGCATCAGATAGCCGGTGTAGGTCTCAAAATTCTTCGCCAGCTCGGCGCGGGCACGGTTCTCGGCGGTATCCCACGCCAGGGGCTCATTGTTGACCCCGACCACGGCACCGACTCCATAGAAGGCCTTGCTGTCCTTGGAATGCATCGCCCCGGACCCCTTTTTCACCCAGGTGGGCGGTCCCCCGCACGCCGTGACCGTCAACAAGGCGGCGATGACGAGCCCAGAGCCTACCAACCGCGTCCACAACTGTGTGCCTGCACCCATGGGGTCCTCCTTCCTGACCACCCGGTTCGCATCGCCTGGTGCCGTCCCAACCCGTCGGGGGAAGGCCACGCGCCGTCTCCGGTGAATCGATTGGATTACCGATCCTGATCGTCGGCAAGCGATTGAAAATTATGCTAACATGACCCCCCAGACCTGTCAACGAACGCACACCCGTCACGTCCCTCAATAAGGTCTGGAATTTCAACGAGGTGACGCAGAGCGGACGTTCGGCACGGCCGTACAGGAGGGCAGATTGTGGCAGAAGTGAAGATCGAGGACGGCATCATTAAAGTCAGTGACCTGGATGTCCAGGATCCCAAGGCCGCGAAGGTGTTGGCGGAATATCCTCAGGCGCGCTGGGCGGAGATTACCAGGCGGGCCATCAAGATCGGGCTGGGGTACCTGAAAGGGGGAGCCCAGGACTGAGGCTTACGGCTTGGGAGCAGAGGGCGACGCGCCGGCCTTCTCCAGGTAGGCTTGAGCCTTATACTCGGTGCCGCCCGTTTCGATGTACTTGCGGTAGGCCTCGACGGACTTGTCCTTGTCCTTGAGGTCCTCGGCATAGAGATCGCCCAACGTCAGGTAGACGTCCGTGTAGTTGGGTTTCACGGCAAGCGCCTGCCGTAACGCCTCCTCGGCCTCCTTGAATTGCCCCCGCCGCTGAAACACCAACCCGAGCGTGTAATGGGCATCGGGGTTATTGGGCCCATACTTGACGCCCTGCTCACCCGCGACCAGCGCCTGATTCAGATCTTTGAGAAAATCCAGAAATAGAAAGCTTTTTAACACGTAGGCATCTCCGAAGCTGGGGTTCAATTCAGTCGCCCTGTTCAGCCGCTCAATCACCTCTTCCACCGGCCCCTGTTGCTGGAGGATGGCAAAGGCCGTTTCATATTCCTCTTTCGCGGCAGCCAGGCGTTCCTCCGGGGTCTTCGGCAGCGGCTTGGCCCGGAACAGGTCGGGCTTGCCCTCGATCAGGATGGTATCCCCGTCGCCATCCAGGCGGGCGAACTGCGGATGCTGCTTCCCGGCGGTCTCCTCCTGCACCTTCTTCGTGATATAGGCGCCGAGTTCGGTGCCCATCACCCACCCGTTCTGGTCCACGTCCGCCGCGCCCTTCATCCCCGCCAGGAACTCCTGGACGAACAGCCCGGGCTTTCCCGTTCGGGTGACCATTTCCCCCTTGCTGGCCGCGGTGAGGACTTGCACCGCTCTCTTGTCGGTTTCCACCTCAGGGGACAGCCGCCCTTCGAGGGACAATTGCTGCGGAGGCGTCACGTCCCAGCCGCTGATCCCGGCGTCGAGGACAAACAGGATATGCTTGGCCATGACCCGGCGCGAAAACTCCTTGAGATGGTCCATCGACACGGCCTTCGCCGAATTGCCGATCTGGGCATCCCAGGGCACCAGATAGCCGATCTCCTTGCCGCGCATATCCTGACTGGTCCCCGCGTGCCCGGCAAAGAAAATGACGATGCGATCATGGCGGCCGACTTTTCGCGGCAGGATGTCCTTCAGAATGTGGTGGAGCCCGCGGTAGCTGGCATCTTTATTGTAGACTTCGACGACCTCTTCAAAGTTCTGCTGGCGGAGCGCCTGGGCCACTGCTTTTGCGTCGGCAACCGCGCCGGTGAGCTTGGGGGCGATCAGATAGTCGTCAATCCCGATCACGACCGCCCAGGATTTGTAGTACAGCCCTTCGGGGCGGCCGACCTGGGCCAAGGAGGGATGAGCAGCAAGAAGGAGAAACGACAGGAAAAGGAGGCCTGGGTAGATTTTTCTGCACACGGGATAGGCGAACATCCTCATACGATCCGTCCCAAAACTACCTACTCTGAAGATCTCCCAAGGCCATTAAAACATGCTACTCTCCGCCTCTTTCACGTGTCAAGGCGGCAGG
>JBFFYZ010000390.1:0-2633 GCA_041568895.1 Nitrospiraceae bacterium | reverse complement strand
GGGGCGACTCACCGTGGACCAAATTCCGATCGCCCAACTGGTCGGCCCCGCGGTCGTGGTGGATGTCCGGGCCCAATGTGCCAAGAACAGAGACTACGAGCTGACCGTCCAAGACCTCTTGGATTGGGAAAGCCGATACGGACGCATGGAGCCCAAGATGTTGGTGCTTTTGCTCACCGGGTGGGGCGACAAATGGCCCGACCGCCGTGACTATTTAGGCAGCCAGTCCCCGGAAGACCCCCACTCCCTTCATTTCCCCGGTTTTTCCCGGGAGGCGGCGGAATTTCTCGTGGCTCAGCGGGACATCCGCGGGGTCGGGATCGACACGGCCAGCATCGATCCCGGGCGTTCCAGAACATTCCCCGCCCATCAGGTGGTCAACGAAGCGAATCTCTACGCCCTGGAAAACGTGGCGAGTCTCGATCAGGTCCCGGCCCGAGGTGCCACGATCATCGCCCTTCCCATGAAGATCAAAGGAGGGACCGGAGGACCGGTCCGCATTATCGCCTCGATACCCTGAAGCCCCTCTTCGATTCTTATGACTCGGAAAAAGGCCATCAGAGGTGGACAAGGAAGCCGGTAAGGAAGGAGAGACCACGGTGCGCAAAAAGCCACGGCGACGGGAACACCTGAAGCTCGTTAAACCCCAACCGCTCCAGTACTCCCTGTGCTATGGGATGCGGATTGACCAAGGCACCGCGCAGGAACGACGGCACCCCCACGTGCCGGTTCATCTCCCGGATGGCACACAAGGAACCATGGCCTTGCACGTCATAAACGGCACCGCCGACGAAATCAAAACGCAGCTGATGAAAAGCGTGGACGCATTTTTTGAGATTTACATCGAATCCTAGCGGACAAGCACAGGGGACTCACTCCCAGGGGAGGGTTAGGAGGAAGGGTCCACCACGTCCGGGGGCTCCGGGTAGAGCTTGTGTAGGCGGTCAATCAGCGGCTGCGCTTCAGGACTGCTGGTTTTGGTGGGTTCGCTGGGAGGATGGTCCCACGTCAAGATGGTGATTCTTGCCTCCCCGAGCGTGCTGCGTATGGTTTCGACCAGCGCCTCCAGGGTTTCTTCGGTCCCCGAGCGAAGATCCAACACCCGCTGGCCTGGATCCGTGGGCGGTGGGGTCTCGTGCAGCAGGGCCCAGCAGCGATCGAACAGGGCTCTGCGGAGGGATTCCGGAATATTGAGCGTCTCGAGACCGGAGGTGCAGAGGGCCACCACCAGGAGCACAAATTGCAGGTCCGGCATACCGGGGCGGTGAATATCCAGGGTTTGCACAGGGGGGTCTTAACAAACTCCGCCTCGTGAGTCAACCGAAGGCGTCTTGAATTGAAAGATCCCCGCAGGCCTGAAGGAACCGCCGGCCGACGAGTGAACAGGAGGAGGATGCCGAAATCATGGTCACCATCAATCTTATGGGGCAATTGCAGACTTCCGACGGGGAGCGAGACCTCGCCTGCGAGGTGTCGGAACCGATCTCGGTGCGACAACTCATTCAGCGCCAGGGCGAGACCCTGCGAGAGGTCTTCGGCCTCATGAAGCAGAAAAAGCTTATGATCACGGTCAACAAGCGGATTGCCAGCGAAGATACCCGCGTGCAGGACGGCGACACGATCAAATTGGTCGCGCACGATGGAATGGGCGGCAGCGGACTGGGACCAAGTTTCTAAGGCGAGGAGGCCACCAGCCTGAGGGAAGGATTCGTGGAGGAACGGCTTACAAAAAGCAAGGGCCGGTTCCGAAGGGAACCGGCCCTTGCATCAGACCAACCCAGATCGCGGCCGAGTAGGGAACAAACAGTATGAGGTCAGCGCTTACCGAGGATCGCGTCCTTGGCGGCCTTGGCCACGCGGAACTTCACGACCCGCTTGGCGGGAATCTTGATGGGCTCCCCGGTTTGCGGATTGCGGCCCATGCGCGCCTTTCTGTTGGCCAACACGAGCTTGCCGATACCAGGCACGACGAACATATTCTTCGCTTCTTTATAGGCCAAGGAAGAGAGATCGTCCAACATCTGAGCCGCGGTTTTTTTGGTGACCCCGGCTTTGTTTGCCAAGAAATCGGCAATCTGCGACTTTGTCATCGATTTGCCCATACGGACCTCCTCAACATCAAAAAGGTGAAATGCTCCATCCCATGGTTGACTGATTCAAATGAAGGAGAAGTGGTGAAGTGCTGAACCCCGCCGGACCAATGCTGAAGCGGCCAAGCTCGCATTCCGACCGGGCCAGGACGGTCGAGAGTGTAGCGAATGTCCCCTACGCTGTCAACCACAAAAAGCGCCACTGGCGAGGCGAATGCCCGCATCGGACAAAATTCGGCCGCGTCGGTGGAGAGACTTGCAGGATGCAGACGAAGGAGAGTACAGTCTTTCCTGCGGCCTGAAATTTTGGCCTTGCCACCACCATTGGGGAGTCCTGGCTGGTGGTCCGGGTCCAGCATGAAAATTCGTTCAGAAAGAGGAAGGGTATGGGCAAAGAATTACCGATTCTCCCGTCGGCACCCCAGTTGCCGGAAACGACCGAGCAGGACCAGTTTATCTATTCCCGCGTCTTTTGCCGGCGCGAGAACTCTCCGCCTTTGCGGCTCCTCCTCGACTTCCTGAGATCACGGGGACAGATTCCCC
>JBFFYZ010000389.1:0-2638 GCA_041568895.1 Nitrospiraceae bacterium | reverse complement strand
TCGTCTTGGCCCCCAGTCGAGAGCCCTTCGAGCGCCAGATAGGGTCTTCCTCAGAGGGTCTGATAGTCCCCCTCGGGACGGGATAGGCACACAACAGCTTGGAAGTCTGTATCTGAAAGGGAGGTTGTTAGATGGGAAACCCAGAAACAGGGGGGAGTGTGGGAGCCCGGAAGTCCTGGACGAAAATTCCAGACGGCACCAAGGTCAGGCATCGGCGGGAGGGCTATGAGGGGACCATTGACGGTCTGACTGCGATTGTTGGCCATGGGGCCAATCTGAATCCTGATGGGCGGACCCAATACCGGGTTAAGGTACAAACCCCCCGCAGAAACCTGGCCGCGGAAGTGGATCTTCTGATCCTGTTAGATGCCGAGGGCCTGATCATGATGGAGAAGGCGAAGCCTGAGTATCGGCGGTACCATACGGACGAGCTCCGAAGGGCCTTCGCTGAGGACTACTTCGTCAGCTGAGTGAACCGGTAGGCTCGACGTCATGGTGGTATCTGACCACCGATGGAGTCCGTGCCAGGTGGTCGAGGCCGCGCCAGTGGTTCCAAAGGGGAGCATGATGGATAACAACCAGGTGACAAGCCAGATTTTACAAGCCGTGCAACAGGCTCCCAACTGTACCCTGGAAGAATTGATGCAGAATTTCCAGGACCTCGACTGGTGCCAGGTCTTTCTCGAAGTTGATCGGTTGAGCCGAGTGGGGCAGCTTCGGCTGATTTCGAAGGGGGCTGGATGCTATACCGTCAGGCTGCGGGCCGGGTAAAGAGAACCGCCATCCTCACCTTCCCTTTCCAGGGACCGTAAGGAGTCTCTGAAGGTAAGCAGAAGGGGCAGGGGCATCGCGTTCGATCCCCCTGCCCGTGTGATTGAAGTCAGGCCAATCCACTTACTGGAAAACTTACCACCGTCCTCCACGACCGCCCCGGTCCCCGCCGCGGCCACCCCCACCGCCGCCTGAGCGGGGTTCTTGGGGCTTCGCCTCATTGACCGTGAGGGTCCGGCCATCCATTTGGGTGCCGTTCAGCGCGGCAATCGCCGCCTTGGCCTCCTCGCCAGACGACATTTCCACAAAGCCGAATCCGCGGGACTGCCCGGTAAACTTGTCCGTGATCACTTTTGCCGACTCGACCGTCCCATGCGCTCCAAACAAATCATTCAATTGCTGTTCGGTCGCGGAATACGGCAAGCCACCCACATAAATTTTTGTCCCCATGGGGGATCTCCTTTAGAATAGTGATATTGGTTGAACTCGAGAACGTGAGGCTGAAGGGAAGAAACGGGCCGAAGACGCACATGAGTAGCGGCTTGAGTCTGGCTTCCGATCAAATTCCCGGGCACAACAACATCGGTGAAGGGCCTTGCTGTCTGAGGCTTCACCACGAGGCCCGACGCGTGAAGCGTACGCACCCTAGCACAGGACAAAAAGAAAGGCAATCGAACCGCTCGCCGCGCGCTCGGTCCTTCGAGGGCGGCGCCTCCTGCACGCCTTAGCCACGCTGTCGAGACCGCACCCCTTGCCCCAGTGTCCGCCCGACCGGTCTCATCCCTTCTTGCCGGGATTCATCCTGGGGGGTGGAAGGAGGCACGCCGGCCGGTGTCGCGGGTCGCCTCGGATCCCAAATGATCTTTCGCTTCGCCCTGCTGCGCTGGTTTGCCCGCAATCGTGTGAACGCCATGGTTCTTCCCTTTGTCCTCTCTCTCATCAATGTTGCCGATGGAGTCCGTATCATGCGTGGTGGCACACTGGCCGTCACCGACCTTCCTTATCGCCGATTGGTCCGGCGTCCACGAAAACCGGGCGCCAGCGGGAGGTTCGGTCCGGACCAGATCAGATAGGG
Source organism: Nitrospiraceae bacterium (assembly GCA_041568895.1). GTDB lineage: Bacteria > Nitrospirota > Nitrospiria > Nitrospirales > Nitrospiraceae > JBFFYZ01. Next base: position 792 of record JBFFYZ010000389.1, on the reverse strand, counting down.
GGGCTCTTTCATGCCCGGCGCCGCCTGCGGGTACAGATTCCTGGCCTGGTGATAGGCGAGTTCCTGCGCCTGTCGACAGGTCGCGGCGTCAATGAGATCCGACACTGCTCGCAAGTCTTGTCCATTCTTCTCGCCCGGCCTGAACACATAGAGCCCGCACGAAAATCTTCCTTCTCCTCCATACAGGGTGCTCACGAAGAGCTGCGACCCGTCTGCAAAAGTGGCCAACGGCTCCACATTTATTTTGCTCATGCACCATCCTCTCTCGCGTCCCGGACCAGGCCCGCGCAGGCCCAGCGCCGGCTTCGATCGCAATTGGCTGCCGGAAAAACTCCGTCCCAGGTGGTGGCAGCAGCCAAGGAGGCGGGTCCGTTGACCGGCCGGCAAGGTCGGTGGCCAGTGAAACCTGGCCGTAGGAGCAGCGTTGACTAAGAAATCGATCGCGCGGGGATCAAGACGGCGAGCGGAGAAGCGCGACGGATAGGGTAGTGAGCGTAGCCCGTACGGTGAGGTACTCTAGCACACCCTATAGAAGCGTTACCACTGCGCCCAGATCAAGGGAGCCTGTTCAGGCCGAGGCCAGGTAAGAGACCAGAAAGGTTGAGGTTTGGAAGGCATAAAAGGATACGCTTTGTTTCCCTCCCCACACCCGTGACTCCAGGATCTTGGGAAACTTCCCACGAGCACCACCAAATGGCAATTGCGTGGTCCTATGGGGCCCAAGGTTGTCTTCGGAAACGATGGCCCTTTGTGTTTTTGAGACCCCGCAGAATCGTTGGACTATTCCGGATT
>JBFFYZ010000388.1:0-2652 GCA_041568895.1 Nitrospiraceae bacterium | reverse complement strand
GTGATCGAACCGGAAGCGGTCGTGGAAGGAGCCGGGGTCCTGCTCAAACGAACTATTGCCACCAGGACCCTGGATCACCTAGACCCCTTCCTGCTGTTCGACCACTTTGCCTCGGACCGTCCCGAGGACTATGAGGCCGGCTTTCCCCTGCATCCGCACCGGGGCATCGAGACGGTGACCTACGTGCTGACCGGCGAGGTGCGGCACAAGGACACGCTCGGCAACGCCGGGACCATCGGGGCCGGGGACGTTCAGTGGATGTCGGCTGCCGGCGGCCTGATGCATGAAGAAATGCCGCAGGTCCGTCCCGAGGGCATCGCCGGGTTCCAGCTCTGGGTCAACATGCCGGCCAAGCTCAAGATGACTCCTCCGCGGTACCAGGATATCCGGGCAGACCGCATCCCGGAGATCCGAAGGGCCGACGGCACCCGCATCCGGGTGATCGCAGGCGTGGTGGAGGGCATCCGCGGCCCGGTATCCGACATCGCCGTGGACCCCGTGTACCTGGACATCGAGGTCCCGGCCCGCGGAGGCTTCTCCCATCCGATTCCTCGGGGCCATACGGCCTTTGCCTACGTCTTTGAAGGCGAAGGGACCTTCGGCCGGGATGCACAGGGGCGGGAGGCCGGGATCGCGGCGACCAGGCTCGTCCTGTGGGGAGACGGGGATCAGGTCACGGTCGCCACCGGGAACCGGCCGGTCCGTTTCCTCCTGATCTCCGGCAAGCCGCTGCGGGAGCCGATCGCCCGCTACGGGCCGTTCGTGATGAACACCAAGGAGGAGATCGCGCAGGCGCTCGACGATCTCCGGCGGGGGACCTTCGTCTGGGAACCGAACCAGACTGTCAGGCGTTGACGATCACTCGGTTGATCCAAGGCAAGGCAACGAGGGCCGGAAGCGCCATCGCCGCCGGCCCGATAAAACCCTTTAGGAGGGAAACCCATGTCGTCGTTCATGCAAGCCTTTCAACCGCAGACCTATGCGTTGATGCGGATCGTCGTCGGCCTGTTGTTCCTGTGGCACGGAACACAGAAGCTGTTCGGTTTTCCGATGCCGCCGCCGGAGATCCCCGCCTTCGTCACCTACATCGCGGGGCCGATTGAGCTCGTGGGCGGGCTGCTGGTTCTCGTGGGCCTCTTCGCCGGCTGGGCCGCCTTTCTGTGCAGCGGGCTGATGGCCTTTGCTTATTGGATGGTCCACGGCTTCCAGGCGCTGTTTCCCATCCAGAACGGCGGGGAGCTGGCGGCGCTCTACTGCTTCGTCTTCCTGTTCATCGCAGCCAAGGGCTCCGGCATCTGGAGCGTGGACGCGGCCCGCGGGAAGACTTAACCATAATTGGGGAGGCCCCGGGGACCTTCCCTGACCGGCTCGCTCGAAACGGTGCTGATTTCCTACAAATGATCCTCGTCGAACGCCGACCCTACCTGTCTGCGACGGTCCTGGCCATTGCAACGATTCTGGTGTTTCTCGTTCTGCCGGAATCGTGGGTTCAATCGTCGGCCGCCATCCTGCTGGCTGTGATCGCCGGCGCATATGGAGGATTCGCCGCCAAGGACGGACGCGTCAGCGCGGTGCTGATCGAACTGGGCGGGATTCTCGTATTTGGCCTCCTCGCGGTGGTGGGACTCAGGGAGGCGATGGTGCTCGCCGCCGGCTATCTGGCCCACGGCCTGTGGGATCTCGCCCACCACCGCCCCGGCCCCCAGGCCGACCTCCCAGGCTGGTGGATCCCCCTCTGCGTCGTCTACGACTGGCTCGTCGGGGTCTTCCTAGCGGTCTGGTGGTGGTAGAAAAAATAATTCAACGTACTCTATCGCTCCTTTCACCAGATTCTTGAAAAAGGATTGGGGCTCACGACCCTCGCATGAGGAAGGCACTGCTCGCTGTTTAGGAAAGGCATTTCCGCATCATACTCCAGCTCATTGAGGCAAACTCCGTAATACTCAGTCCAGTGCAACCAAAGGACTGCGTTAGATCGTCGTAAGAATGTTACGTGCTGTGGAATGCTATGGCGCGTGGTGGAGGCGAGCACAGAACGAGAACAGAGTAGTCACCCGTCCTTCGCAAAAACTTGGCAATTCCTTAAGAAGGATTGGCTATCGCTGAATTGCCCGCACGACCAAAACTGAAGCGGGCGCATTCCTGGCGACCTTGTGTGAGATGCTACCCAGAAAAAACCTTCTCACTCCCGTCAGGCCACGAGATCCCAATACGATGAGGTCGGGACAAAACTGTCCGCACGCCCGAAGAATTTGATCGGCAGGATGACCAACGAGCAGGCTCTCCCGAACCTCCCATCCAGCTTTGCGTAATTCCTGACTTGTCTCTCCAAGTATTTTAGCCCCTCTCTCTTTTCGAAGGTTCAATAGGTCCTTCGCTACCCTGTCTATCTCACCCCGTCTAGGGGAGAGAACACGGGATATCATATGCTCATGAAAGGAGTCTGCAACATGAACGACTGTCAGAATCGAGCCGACGGGAGGCTGTAAAGACCCCAGAAAATGGGCTGCGGAGCGAGCGTCCTCAGAGCCATCGGTCGCCAACAAAAAGTGCATTCCCTTCCGTTTTGTTTTTCCCTTTTTACGAAGCGGCCTTACAACCACGACCGAACACGGCGCGTCGGAAAGTACCCATTCGCTCACGCTGCCAAGC
>JBFFYZ010000387.1:0-2653 GCA_041568895.1 Nitrospiraceae bacterium | reverse complement strand
GAAGTCATCCGCCATCTGTTGACCAACGCCCCCCCGGAGGAGGACGAGCGGAACGAGCATGAGCGTTCCCTTCCGCCCTACGTCATCAACTGGTCCGCCTTCCAGCTTCGGGGACGTCCACCCTTCATGATGTCCAACCCCTTCAAGACCTACGCCCAGGAAGTTCGCGCTCACCTGAAGTCATTGTGAAGAGCCCCCGCATGACGGTTCGTCCTGGCCGGTATCGCCATTACAAAGGCAAGGTGTACCATGTGATCGGCTGCGCGAAGCACAGCGAAACCGAGGAGGAGCTCGTGGTCTACCGGGCGCTCTACGGAGAGCGGGGCTTGTGGGTGCGGCCGGTGGCGATGTTCCTGGAAGATATCGTGGTGGCCGGCAAGCTCGTGAAGCGGTTCGAATTCATCGGGGAAGAGGAAGAATAAGAGCCTCGGTTTCGGGGAGAGCGGTCTCAGAGGATTTGCCACGATGCGGTGAGAAAAGTTCCTCGACTGACGGAGGCCAGCCGAGGACCCATTGCTCTGAAATGCAACGGGTGCACACGCCCTGATGCGTTGCACTCAGATGGCTTTCATTGCCTTGCCGTTGGGCACATGCGGCGGTCCTTCTGCAAATTTCACCTTCCACCCGCTGGGGCGACCACCTCGCTGCCCATCCCTCCCATCAGGGGCACTGGTAAAACCGTTACCTAAGGAGATGGGAGGCCTTACCTGCCGGGGGGATCGGTGCTATGATGACTCGAGTCGGTCCTGCCATGGGAGACATGGGCCATGTCCCTCGAACCCTCCTCCAACAAGCCCGGCGGGTTTCAACTTCGCCATCGTACGCTCGGGATTTTTCAGGGCACGGCGATCGAGCTCGGCTTTTGGCATCCCTCATCGGCGATGCCGGAGTACGGCCTCTGCCGGTTTGACACGGAAGCCAAGGCCCAGGCCTACATTGATTACCTCTGCTCCCCGGGCTGCGGGGAGCCTCTCCATCGCGAAGACCTGACCATCGAACCCTTCGACCGCGCCCTCCACGAGCAACTCATCAGCGACAATCCGATTCCGTCGGCGTGGGAGCATGGGGCCTGAGAAGGGTAGGATACGGGTGGCGAAGGGCGAGCGGGCTGTGAACGAGGAGGCCCTGGGCAGTCGGCAGTCAGCCAGGGAGACGGGAAAGCTGGGGAAGATAGGGAAGAATAGGAAGGGTTAGGGACTGTAGGGAGTAAACATCTCGCCGATGATGTCCTGCCCTTCTTTCGACAGGGCAAAACCGGCGAAGGCTTCCGCCACAGGGTTCGGCTGTTTCTTGGAGAGAAGCAGAACCGGGCGACGAAGCTTATAGCGTCCGTCTTTGACAGTCGGTTGGCCTGCCTCGACCCGGTCGATCACCAGCACATTGACATCAACCCCGTACTTCATTGCCTCGAGGGCGACCCCCAGAGAGGCATAGGTCACCGCGGCGGTGCTGCCCGCCACCGTGCTGATAGCCGTCTGGTCCGATCGAACCACCTTCGCTGACTCGGACATCCGCCCTACGATACCGAGCGTCTTCTCAAAGCTATGACGGATATGTTGGTTCTCCGGACGGTCAATCAGTTGAATGGCGGTGTCCTCTCCGCTGAGCGCTGTCCACCGTGTCACCTTACCCGAAAAGATGGCGGCTATCTGTTGGGTGGTGAGCTCCTTGATCGGGTTCGCCACGTACACGACCACCGCAATCCCGTCCCAGGCAATGGGGATCGCTGCCAAGTCCGGGTCCTGTTGCCCCGTCACGGCGACATGCGCCTCTCCAGCCTTCACCAGGTTAATCGGGTCGGAATACTGGTGCCACTGGATCTCCACGACGCTCCCGAGGTGACTCTTCTCGAACGCCCGAGCCAGCCGTTCGATGGTCGGGAGCTCCGGTCCATTCCCGGCAATGACCATATAGCCGGCATGCACCGGCCCGGCGGCTGCAAGCTGAACCGTGGTCATCGCCAGAAACAGACCCAGGACCGTGCCGACTCTAGTCGACATAGGAACTCTCCTGACGATTCTCCACACTTTGGGTCCCATCCCTCTGGGTCGCGGCCTCGGCCCGTGGACCCGTAGCCCCGTATCTCTCTGGCTTGGACCTCGAAAAGACGATCCCGTGGCCCTGGATCGCCAACACCATCCGTGCGAAGTCGGCCAACTCCTCCGCGGCGGGCGCGCTGATCCCATGGCTCCGATGGGTGAGTAATTGGAAGAATGCGCCCATTTCTACCTTCACGGTGTGCCGATCGCCACGGCCCAAGGCGTCCTTGACCAAGGTTAGTTTCCTGAGGTAGGGGGCGAAATCATCGGCTGGATAGTTCGCTTTAAAGTAGAAGCCCAGGGCGTTCGCGATGTCGTCCACCCAGCTGGCCTGAGCGGGGGCTTCCTCCCGCACCGGGGCGGTGGGCTGCAGAGTGGTCTGCGCGTCCGTGATCGCCTTTGGGCTCTCCTCGAAGGGCATGGCCGCTCCAGGAGGGTGATCCGCCGCCTGAGTTGACCACACGGGTAGCCAGGAGATCAGCGCCAGCGACAGGACGAGGCCCGCACGCCTTCTATCCCGATCGGTGCTCGTCACAGGGACCTCCCTACCGTGATTGGCCTCGCAAGTGATGCCCATGCCCGTTGTCAGCCGGCTCTCTGCCAGCAGGGCGCGG
>JBFFYZ010000386.1:0-2654 GCA_041568895.1 Nitrospiraceae bacterium | reverse complement strand
TGTCCCTTTTGTGGTCGACGTGGGTAAACAGAAGCCATCGAAAAGTAAGCGTTTTTCAGCATTCTTGAAGTGTCAGGCATGGCATCGGAATTGCGTTTCATTCCGGTGTTTTTTTGCCCGGGAATGCACGCAAGTGAACGGAAAGGGGAGCCGTATGAAATCTCGTCGAGCCGTCGGACGAATCGCCGTCGCGCTGGGAATCCTTGGCTTCCTGGCCTGGACGACGGCCGGGGCCCAAACGCAAAGTAAGGGAGAAGCCATCGTTCACAAGACCTGTACGCAGTGCCACCGGATTGCGGGGGAGCCCACCGCCCGGCGGCTGAAGCAGGCACCGGACCTCATTTGGGCCGGGGACAAGTATCAGCGGAAATGGTTGGTCGGGTGGCTGCAAAATCCGAAGTTCAAGTTCTATCCGATGGGCTATGACTTTCGGGACGACCGAAGAGGCCCGCATCACCGGCTCTCCACAGCCGATGCGGAGGCCGTGGCGGATTTTTTAGGAACCTTGCATGATCCGCGGGTCAAGCAAGGGGTGATGGTCAACATCACCCCGGCCAACGTTGCCCGCGGCAAAGCGCGGTACGAGGTCCTGCAGTGCTTCGCCTGCCATCGTACTCCTGCCAGCAATCCCCAAGGTTACAGTGGCGGGGACACCAGCACCGACCTGCGGGAATCCGGAAAGCGGTACCAAGGGGACTGGCTGCACCGGTTCAATTCCAATCCGCTGGATTTTGTGCCGGACAGCGCGGCGTTTATTCCTTCCCCGGCTCAGAACGTGACCGAGCAGGACGTGTTCGACATCACCGCCTATATGTTGACCTTTCAATAGGTTCCCGGACTCAGGAGGCGTACACTGTTTTTCAAGGAGGTCTCTCACGCAATGAAAGCCTTTACAGGTGTTCTCTCACTTACGATAATCGCGCTGGGCACCACGCTTCCCTTGCTGGCAGCCGAGCGAAACATGATGGAGCCTCGCGTGCCGGCCGACAAACTCGCTGAGGCACGCGCTCTGAGCAATCCCTTACCCGACTCGCCCGACATCCTTGAAAAGGGCAAGGCCCTGTACCAGGGCAAAGGGAGTTGCGTGAACTGTCATGGTGCCGGGGGGCGCGGCGACGGTGTGGCCGCCATGGGCTTGAATCCTTCTCCGCGCAATTTTCACCATCACGGATTCTGGCGCCACCGGAGCGAAGGCGAGATTTTCTGGGTGATCAAGCACGGCATTCCCGGCACGGCCATGCTGCCGTTCGGGGCCATGTTATCCGACGAGGAAATCTGGACCATTATGCAATATGAGCGCAGCTTCTCCGGCGGTCCGGGCGGCATGATGCGGGAGGGCGGTATGGGAGGTCCGGGTGAGCCCCGGGGCGGTCGTGAAGGGATGGGCGGCATGCCTGGCGGGGGTAGGGGCGGGATGATGGAAGGGGGCTGTTGCCAACGGCCCGAAACGGAGCGATGATAGGTGAAGTTGACAGGGGGGAGGATGGCCCATGTCGGACCGAGGCCGTGGGTGCTGCTTGTTCACAAGCGGGGTCGACTCGTGTATGATGCCGCGCTTGGTTCAGCGTCGGCTCCCGTCCAGCGCTCGTTAAAGTCGGGTACCACCCGTGAAGGATTGACCGCCACATGGACACCGTGATTCGCCGAGAACTGGAGTCGTTTCCGAAGACGATCCGCGTCGTGGGCGTCAAGATTCGCGACCGCGGGGAGGTCAAAAAAATGGCGTCGGGAGACGTCGGGCTCCGTGTGGGGGACCGGGTGATGCTGGAGATGGAGCGGGACCTGACCTACGGGGTGGTCTATGTGGAACCCGCCCCCATCCCCTTCATTCCCCAAATGCGGGTCATGGCCACCATCCTCCGGAAAGCCACCGCGGAGGAAGCCGCCACTATCGACCGGCACGAACGCATCGGCAAAGAGGCGGTCGCGATATGCCGGGACCGCGCCGCGGCGCTGGGTCTGAAGCTGAAAATGGTGGAAACCTTCTGCTCGTTTCGACGGCGGGAGATCACCTTCGTGTACACCGCCGAGGACCGGGTGGATTTTCGCCAGCTCATCAAGGATCTCGCCCAACATTTCAGCGCCCGGGTGGAAATGCGGCAAATCGGGGCGCGCCAGGAGGCCCAAATCCTCGGGGGGGTGGACAGCTGCGGGCTCGTGCTGTGTTGCGCCGCGTTCCTGACCGACTTACGCCCCGTCAACTTCAAAAAAATGCGCGGCCAGGACGTGCCGGTCAACGATAGCCGGCTCATCGGTGTCTGCGGCCGCCTCAAATGCTGCCTCCTGTTCGAAACCGATGAATTCATGGCTGCCAAGGGGGGGACTCCCCCTAAGGCTCCCTTAATCCACCCCACTCGACGGTCCAGTTCAACCAACTAGACGAAGGTGAGGGTGAGATTCCCGCCATCCAGCAAGGTCTGACACCTTACAGAAGGGTGAGTCCATGACCCGCCTCACGCACCGAATGGTGCTGGTTGGCGTGATTCTATTCCTGGCAGTCGGCGGAGCCTTCCTGATCGAACTCCTGCTCAGCATGCGATCGGAACGCCTGTTCGGGCATACCCAGCAGGGACACCTGGCCGGGTGGGCGGGGCTCGGGCTCATTCTGCTCGTCTTTATCTATTCCTACCGCAAGCGCTACGGGCCGAAACCCG
>JBFFYZ010000385.1:0-2656 GCA_041568895.1 Nitrospiraceae bacterium | reverse complement strand
GCCGTCATCACCGGTGCCTCTCGAGGAATTGGAGCCGCTTACTCCCGGGCCCTGTTCGCCAGGGGGCACGACCTCCTGTTGGTGTCGCGGGATAAGACCCGGTTGGAGGCCCTCGCTACTGAACTGAAGGAGCAGCGGGAGTCGGGGGTGCATCTGGCGGTTTTGGATTTGGCGGAGCCTGAGGCGGCCCACCGCTTGTTCGTCCTGTCCCGCGAACTTCGCCCCACCCCCGATGTGCTGATCAACAATGCGGGGTTTGGCCTGCGGGGAGAATTCGTGGAGATGTCGTTGCCCCGGCTGCAGGAGATGGTGCGGCTCCACATCCAGACCGTCGTCGAGACCGTACGCCTGTTTCTCCCGGGCATGGTGGAGCGAGGGTCTGGCGCGATCATCAATGTCGCGTCCGTCGCGGGGTTCTATTCGATTCCCTATCTTACGGAATATGCCGCCACGAAGGCCTTTCTGATCACCTTCTCGGAAGCCCAGGCCGAGGAAGTCCGGTCGAAAGGGGTCCGAATCCAGGCCTGTTGCCCGGGTTCCACCGACACCGATTTTCACGCCACAGCGGGGTTCGGTCCTCACAGTCCGTTCGGAAGCCAGGATCCGGCGTCGGTCGTGGCGGTCTCCCTGGCCAAGCTGGCGCAGGGTCCGGCGGTGATCACGACGAGATGGAGCGATCAGCTCTTCGTCTGGCTCAGTCGGTTCCTCCCGCGAGGCTGGGTGACGAGGGTGGTCGGACGAGTGGTGAGGCCTCGACGGAAATGAGCGAACTTCTGCGCGCCACCCTCCTGCTCTACCAGGAAGCCATCCGAGCGACCCTGCGGTCGTTTCTCCAATGCTGGATGATCGCGATCGCGGTGGTCGTGTTTGCCGTGTTGATGATGATGATGGTGTTCATCGCCGCGCCCCTGGGGTTGCTGGGCGGTTTTATCCTGGGTGCGGTCAATGCGCTCCTGATCGGGGCCACCCTGAGCTTGATCCAGCAGGCGGTGGTGGGAGTGCGCCGCCTGGGGTTTCAGGACATCTGGAGCAGTTTCGGGCAGTACTTCTGGGATGTGATCGGGGTGGGCTTCGTGCTGTGGATCCCCGTGATGCTGTTGGAGCGGGGAATGGCCGGAAATCCCAATGGGCCGTTTCTGGTCGCCGCGGTGTTTTTCGTGCTGTTTCTCGTGCTCAACCCCGCCCCGGAGATTATTTACCAGGTCCGCCACGATTCGCCCCTGGACGTGATGCGCCGAAGCTACGAGTTCGTGCTGGATAATTGGTTGGAGTGGTTCCTGCCGCTGGCGGTGGTCCTGGCCCCCTTCGGGCTCTCATTTTTTTTCGGCATCTCCTCGCGGGTGGGTCGCATGGCCGGGTTGGATTTCTTTCAACTCCTTATTTTTCCCTTTTCCGTGTTGGGCGCCTGGCTGGAATACCTCGGCCTTCCGGATCGGGCCGTGTTTATCTTGGGCCTCATCCTGACCCCGCCCGCTGCGGTCGCGATGATGATTTTCCGCGGACACCTGTTCGCCGCCCTGCACGGGTCTTCCAGGCGCCAGCGCCTGTTCAAGGCTAAAATGGAGGTGGATTAACGGGATTGATTCGACGGGTGCGGGGGAGGAGGTAGATCGGAAGGATACGGGACGGAAGCAATTAGATCTCAGCGACCGGCGCGCTTTGCTCCCCCTGGCATGCCACGCAGAGGCGGCTGGGCACGCCGTCACTCGGGGACGCCGGCCCCAAGGCGAATTCGGTATCCAGCGCCACGACCTCTTCGCCCTGGTAGGCCCAGAGGCGATGGCAGTCGGGGCAGCAATACCATTGCGTAAAACCGGGCCAATCGCGATCTTTAGTTGCCACGCGCCCTCCCATGAAATGGGCAAGCTGATCATACTCCATGTGCCACACCCGCACAAGTGAGCGTTCCGCAAAGGACGCTCACCCGAGCGGCCTGCGCTTGACGGGACAGGTTGTTCCTTTTCCTGCCCTGCACGGGGAAGGCCGGATCCTCTTGTTTAGCGGGCCCAGGCGCCAAAGTTCCAGTTGAATACCGTCTGACAGTGGGTGTAGGGTAAATGGGTGTTTCCGGTTCGAGACCATTATCCCATGTGGTCACCATTTTATAGATCAGGAGGGACACAACCATGGCTCTGCGTTTAGGAGATGAGGCGCCGAATTTTACGGCCGAGACCACCGAAGGTAAAATCAATTTCCACGAGTGGTTGGGGAATGGCTGGGGAATCCTGTTTTCACACCCCAAGGATTTCACGCCGGTCTGCACGACCGAATTGGGGGCGATGGCGAAAGTTTCGGAGGAGTTCAAGAAGCGCAATGTCAAGGTTCTCGCGATCAGCGTAGATCCGTTGGAGTCCCATAAAGGGTGGATCAAGGACATCAATGAAACGCAAAATTGCACGGTGAACTACCCGTTGATCGCCGACCCTGAAAAAAAGGTGGCGATGCTCTACGATATGATCCACCCCAACGCCATGGACAATATGACGGTGCGGTCGGTCTTTGTCATCGGACCGGACAAGAAGGTCAAGCTGATGATTACCTATCCTGCTTCAACCGGTCGGAACTTTAATGAGCTTCTCCGGGTGGTGGATTCCCTGCAGCTGACGGCCAAATTCAAGGTGGCCACGCCGGTCAACTGGAAAGAGGGGGAAGATTG
>JBFFYZ010000384.1:0-2665 GCA_041568895.1 Nitrospiraceae bacterium | reverse complement strand
GCAACTGCGGAGAAAGCCTCCTGCTGACCCCTACCCTCTATAACAGCGGCCTCAGCGGCGACCTCAAGGCAGTGCTCGAAGAACTCCACGCGCAGGACCGGCTGCCGGCCATCTGGTTCCTCGGCTATTCGATGGGGGGGAATTTGGTGTTGAAACTGGCTGGAGAACTCGGTGCCACCCAGCCCGCGTTGCGCGGAATCCTGGCGGTCTGCCCCAATATCGACCCCGGCGCCTGCGTGGCGGCACTCGAGCAGCCGGGGAACGGTTTCTACCAGCGGTATTTTCTCAAGCGCCTCAAAAGGAAGCTTCAACGAAAGGCCGAGTTGTTTCCCGGAAAATTTGATGTGCAGCCCTTGAGAGGGATCCGTACGCTACGGGAGTTTGACGAGGTCTACACGGCGCCAGACGGAGGATATCGGAGCGCCGAGGACTATTACGATCGATCGGGGTCTCGGCACGTCCTGGCCGGGATCGAAGTCCCTACCTTGATCCTCACTGCCCAAAACGACCCCTTTATCCCCTTTCGAATGTTCCAGACCCCTGCCCTGACCGGAAACGCCAGGATCCGCCTGTGGGCCCCCCGCCATGGCGGACATTGTGGATTTTTCCAGCGCCAGCGGGCGGATGAGGATTCCTACTGGGCCGAAAACCGGTTAGTGGACTGGGTGGTCGATGGGGAGGCTGCAGCCTGACCCCCGCGACCGGACCTATTCCCCGATCACCTGCACCACCAGATCGCGCGTCCTGGGCCGGGTATCGAAATCCACGACCACGATCTGCTGCCAGGTCCCGAGGGCCAGGGTTCCATCGGTGAAGGGAATCGTCAGGGACTGGCCTTGAATCTGGGCCCGCAGGTGGCTGTGACCGTTCACCTCACCGGGGTTCTGGGTGTTGTGCTGCCAGGCCGGATCGGCCGGCACCAGCCGCTCCCACACCGTTTTCGTGTCGGCCCGCAGACCCGGTTCGTCTTCAATGATCAACACCGACGCCGTCGTGTGCTTGATGAACAGGGTGACGATCCCGGCACGGAGCCCGGTCTCCGCGAGGGCCTTCTGAACGAGCCGGGTGATATTTTCAACCTGGCTTTCGCCTTGAAGGTTAAGCGTGAGGGGAACGCTCTTTACCGGCACGGGGCGACCTCCGAAGTCAATCGGCGGAGAAACCGCACCTCCCGGGGGGACAGCACCGAGCCCCGGGCTTCCTCGAGAATCCGATTAAAGGCGCCTTCCGCCGCCAGTTCGCGAAGCGCGCCGACCACTCGATCGCTCAAGATGCCTTCGAGCCGAAGCTTTTCCAAATAGGCAAAGGCCTCCGCCAAGGACTCCTTGGTCCTGGTGTAGTAGTCCCGTCCCCGACGTTTGTTGCTGTACGCCTCGAACTGCTCGCAGGCCACGAGCACCTCGGCAAGTTCCCGCACCCAGGCCGGCTTTCCTTCGAGCTTTTCCGGGTAGTAATAGTAGAGCGTCACCAAGGTCATCCACGGCGACCAGCGTATCCCCAGGTCAACGAGCCTGGACTTGACACCCCGCAGCAGGCGTTGGAACCGCCGCGCGTACCCCAACCGCATCTCGACCTGCTCACGGGCCCAATCATCGACCGTCAACCCGGCCTCCCGAAGCCCATCACCGTATTTCGCCAGGAAGGTCTCGGTTTCACGGCCATAGGGGGTCTCAGGATACACCCCCCGCCATTCCCGCGGCCGCGTCGGGATGCCCTGGCGCTTGGCCCAGGACCAGATCTTCCCGAACAGCGGCGCGTCCAACCCGGCCCTTCCCAAATCATGCAGGAGGCAGGCAATCTGATACGACCAGACCCGAGCTGTCGGATGGCCTAACCGCTTGGCCACCGCCCCGCACATGCGCGCGGTGCGGACCGCGTGGGGACGATCATAACCACGAATGACCCGGCTGGGCCGCCGGGGATCCGGGTAGTCATAGAGTTGAAGGAGCGCGGTGGCCAGTGACCGCGGCACCAGCAGCGGCGCACCTTCAAGCGAGGCTGACCCGTTGGGCATGGCGACCAAGCACCTCTCAGGTTCATCTTAGTTCATGTTCAGCGGGACTACAGGAAGAGGGGCCAGGAAGAAGGCACCATAAAAAGGCATGGAGCCTCATTCCTTGCCTGTGTCATTTGGCGAGAATATCGTTCAGCCTGGGGGGTGTCAAGCGGGGAAGCTGAGCGGGCCACCCTGCCACCAAGGAAAACTTCACTCGTAACCGGCCTTTCCGTTGGCCGGGTACAAGGCGGGCAGAACCCGGATCGTTCAGATGGAAGGAACCCTATGCTGCCGCTGCAATTAGAGGATAAATTTCAGTCCGACCACGTACACGCCCTCCTGGGCGAAGGGCGGACGTCGCACCCATCGGACTTCGGCCAGGGTGGGGGTTTCCGCCAAGGTCACCGGCATGGGCACATGGACTCGCAGCACCTCCCGCACGGCGGGCTCCATTTCCATCAACAGGCACATCCCGCCACTACTGACGTTAATTGATAACGCCGTCCCTCCTGGGCCTGGGACTGCGGGTGTCACCCCCTCCTGGGCCAACTGGGCCGTGGCCTCATAGCGAACCGGCCGTAGAAGAGGGTACCGGTCCTGGTGGCATTGATAATGCTCAGCTTCTTTCCGGCTCCACTCCCACTCTTTATTTTTTCCATTCTTCATCAG
>JBFFYZ010000383.1:0-2668 GCA_041568895.1 Nitrospiraceae bacterium | reverse complement strand
TAGCCCCGGCTCCCCAGATGCTGGAAGCGCCGGTGTATGCAGCCTATGCGATGTTCGACGCCCAGAACGCCGTCCGGCTCCACCGCCTGGCCGATGAAACCATCGCCGTCTGGCGCGATCTGGACCCCGGCGTGCGGAGCCGGACCATCGTGCATCTGCACACGCAATGCGGGAACGGCGTCTACATGCCCGTGTGGACGGACCTCTTCGATCCGGACCTGCCGGAGGATCACGGGCCCGTCTGGACCTCACCGGACGTGTGGGTCTTTACCGCGGATCTTCCCATCGAATGGCCGGGCGAGATGCTCACCAACCGGCTCCTCGCCGAAGGCTGCACCCGCTTCGAAAACCACATCGTCGAAGCCCCGGAAAACTAAATAAACCCGCCATTCGTTATTGTTCATTCATCGTTCGTGGAGCAATCTGCGAAATGTCCGAGGACGAACACGCTGACTGCCGGGCGGATGCGACCCACGCCCGGGGATGAGTGCTGACATGGCGGGTTTGGCGAATGCCCCACAGATTGAGTTGCTGGCCGATCACCCGGAGGCGATTCCCATTCTCGAGGAGTGGTTCGAGCGAGAGTGGGCGCCCTATTACGGTCCGGAGGGCCCTGGTGATGCACAGAAGGATCTACTGGACTCATGCAACCGTGATAAGCTGCCTGTCGCCCTGGTCGCCATTTCTCAAGGCAAAGTCTGTGGGACTGCCGCGTTGAAGGCAGAATCTGTCTCAACCCATAGACACTTGACGCCCTGGCTCGCAGCCCTACTTGTTGCCCCCGAGTATCGACGCCGCGGTGTCGGGAAACAGCTGATTGCCGCAATTGAGAAGAAGGCGAGGCAATTCGGGTTTGACTGCCTCTACGTAGGCACCGGCAAGGGATCGGGCACGCCGGAGTCGTTGCTTCGTGTCGGGGGTTGGGAGTTGGTGGAAAAGAGTCTCTATTTTGTCTCTGAAGTCTCCATATTCCGAAAGTCGCTTTGACAAGGCCAGGCACAGCACGGCCCTTCCCCCTGCGTTTCATTACCGCCGGTTCCTTGGGCGTTGAGCCACCAAGCCGTAGCAAGCCAAATTGACCGAAGGAGAGGGGCTAGGGGGTATGTGGCCTGGAGCGTATTTCGCCGAAGGGGTCCGGTGCGCGACGCCAAGAATTGTGAGCGTCACGTCCAGAACGCCCTGGCTGGGGTGGCGCGAGTGGCGCGGGAGCGGAAGACCAACTGCCCCCGTACTGTGGCGAGGTTTCTTCGGGGAGGTTAGCCGGGCTGAGTGGCGGCGGCCTTCTTGAGCGGCTCTAACAGTTTCCCCGGCACCTTCAGGCCGCCCCGTCCCACCCCCACCTCGATGTCCGGCTTGGTGATCCCGTGAAAATCGCTGCCGCCGGTGACCAGTAGGTCGAGCCGTCGGGCCAAATCAAGGTATTCCGAGGTCTGCTGCGGCTTGTGCGTGCTGTAAAATACCTCGATGCCCATCAACCCCGCCTCCTTGAGCGTGCGGCATAACTGAACCAACGCCTCCCCCGAGAGCTTCACCCATGTCGGGTGGGCCAGGACCGGGACCCCGCCTGCCGCCCTGATCCATTGGATCGCCTCCACCGGCTCCGGAAGCTCACGCGGCACATAGGCCGCCGCTCCCTGGGCGAGGTAGCGGTCGAACGCTTCCTTGGCCGACTGCACGTAGCCCTTGTCCATCAGCACCCGCGCGATGTGCGGACGGCCGACCGAGTCCGTTCCGGCCAGCGTCTTCACCTCGTCATAGGTCAATGCCAATCCCAACTCGTTGAGCTTTTCGACCATGCGGGGGTTCCTGGTGTGGCGGGCTTTCCGGAGCGTGGCCAATTTGTCGAGGAAGTCCTGATCCTTCCAGTCCGGAAAGTAGCCCAGGACGTGCAGTTCGTTGTCCCCGAACCGGGAGCTGATTTCCACGCCCGGGATTACCTCGATGCCCAGGGCTTCCCCGGCCTCAAAGGCCTCGGGGAGGCCCTCCACCGTGTCATGGTCCGTAATGGCGAGCGCGCTGACACCCACTTTCTGGGCCAGGGCGAGGACCTCCGTCGGTGGAAGACTCCCGTCCGACCTGGTCGTATGGAGGTGAAGATCGAGCCGACCGGATTTTTCGCTGGATTCAGGCATGCGGCCTTTCTTTCTTGGCTAAAAGTCTGGCGGTGAAAGAGGAGCCGGGGTGGGACCCATGGCCGGGCCCGTTCTGGTGCTCCCCCTCGTCATAGTGGAGCACCCGCAAGCCGGCCGTGAGTTCGAGGAGTTCGTTGTGGGCCAGACAGAATTCTTTCCGCCTGGGATGCTGGTGCCGCAGATGGTTGTCGATAAGAAAGGTTTCGTAGATCAAGACGCCTCCGGGTTTGAGGGCTTGGAGGAGCACCGGAAAGAGGGGGCGATGCAGGTAGAAGAACACTAGGATGAGGTCGTAACGCTCTTTCGGGAGGTCCGGAGGGAGAGTCGGGTGGGCTTCCAGGTCCACGGTTTGCACCGTCAGGTTGGAGAGAGTCCGGCGCTGGGCCGAGGCGGCCAGTTGGGCCAAGGCGTGCTCGTCCCGGTCAATGGCCTCCACTGCAAATCCTCGCGCGGCCAGGTAGAGGGCATGTCGCCCTCGGCCTGCTGCCACGTCCAAGGCTAGAGGAACAGAGGTTCCTTCCGGCTGGGGCAGCCGC
>JBFFYZ010000382.1:0-2668 GCA_041568895.1 Nitrospiraceae bacterium | reverse complement strand
GAGGCGGGGCCCGGAGGTCTCCCCCTTTTCCCAGAGCTTGTTGCGAGACCGGCTCCAGAAATGCCCGGAGCGGGTGGCCAGCGTCCGTTCGAGGGCCTCCCGGTTCATGTAGCCCACCATCAGGACGGTTCCATCTCGCCAGTCTTGTACGACCGCCGGGATCAGGCCTTGTTCATCGAAGCGCAGCTGGCTCGTGTCACTCACGGCGTCTTCATCCGTTGAGCGGTCTCATCGCGATGCCGCGGTCCCGCAGGAAGGCTTTCGCCTGGGGAATCGTGTAGGTCCGGTAATGGAAAATGCTCGCCGCCAGCACCGCGTCCGCTTTCCCGCGGACGAACCCGTCGTACAGGTGCTCCAAGGTGCCGACTCCACCCGATGCGATCACCGGGATCGACACCGCCTCGGAAACCGCCGCGGTCAGTTCGAGGTCGTACCCTGCCTGCGTGCCGTCGCGATCCATGCTGGTCAGTAGAATTTCTCCTGCGCCATATCCCTCCATCCGGCGCGCCCAGTCCACGGCGTCGATTCCGGTCGGGCGCCGCCCGCCGTGCGTGTACACTTCCCACCGCAAGGCTTCCGCTGGGCTCGCCGACCCGGCGGTTCCGGCTGCTCCGGACGGGCAGCGTTTGGCGTCGATGGCGACGACAATGCATTGGGTCCCGAACCGTTCGGCCGCGGTGTGCACGAAATCCGGGTGTTCGACGGCCGCCGTGTTGATGCTTACCTTGTCGGAACCGGCACGGAGCAACTCGCGGATGTCGTCCAGGGTCCGGACGCCGCCGCCGACCGTCAGCGGCATGAACACCTGCTCGGCCGTGCGCCGGACCACATCGAGAATGGTTTTTCGATTCTCGTAGGAGGCTGTGATATCCAGAAAACACAGCTCGTCCGCCCCCTCCCGGTCATAGGCCCGGGCCACCTCCACCGGGTCGCCCGCGTCCCGGAGATCGACGAACGACACCCCTTTGACGACCCGGCCGTCCTTCACATCCAAACAGGGAATAATACGCTTGGTCAGCACGGTAAAACCAGCGATGAACGCTGAGCGCTGAATGCTGAAGGTCGAAGGGTCACGGGCATACAAGCGCCGCGACGCATACGCCTTGAATTGATCGCAATTTCTTGTGGTCCCTCATTCATCACTCATCGTTCAGTATTCAGCGTTTAAGACGCGGCCTTGATCGCGGCCGCGAGGTCCAGTTTGCCGTCATAGAGCGCCTTCCCGACAATCGCCCCTTCCACCCGTGGGCCCAGGTCCAGGAGTGCGCGAATATCATCCAGTCGGCTGATGCCGCCTGAGGCGATCACGGGAAACGGGGAGTGCGCCACGATGGCTTTGAGGGCCGGCACATTGGGTCCCTCCAGCATGCCGTCCCTGGCGATATCGGTGTAGATCACCCCGGCCAGGGGATAGTCGGCCAACTGCTGCAGCAGGTCCTGAGCCGTGGTCTCCGACACCGTCGTCCAGCCTTTGACAGCCACCTTGCCATCCCGGGCATCCAGTCCGAGCAGGATCCGCCGGGGAAACTCCGCCGAGGCCTGATCCAGGAAGGGACGATCGGTGAGCGCCGCCGTCCCAAGCACGGCTCGCGACACCCCGCAGGCCATATACTGGCGCAGGGTCTGGATCGTGCGGATGCCCCCTCCAACTTGAACGGAGATGGAGACCGCTTTCAAAATGGTCTCCACCTGCGGCAGGTTGCGCGGCGTTCCCTCCAGGGCGCCGTTCAGGTCCACGACGTGCAGCCATCGGGCCCCGGCCTCCTCCCAGCGCCGTGCCATGCCGGCCACGTCATCGGAGTAGACCGTCTCGGCCTGCATGTCACCCTGGCGAAGACGCACGCAGCGCCCATCCTTCAGGTCAATGGCGGGAATGACCAACATTGGGATACTTCGGGCTACTTCGCGGCCTGGGGGGGTGTCCCGGACGGAAATTTTCCCACCAGGCGTTCCGCCCCATAGGCGGCCAGTTCCTCGGCCGTCACGAACACCCCTCCGCGCTCCAAAAACCCCCACAAGTCCTCGTTCATGGGGCGTTGCCGCTCGTAATAATTTCCCTTCCACAAGGTGCTGCCATCGGCACCGATAAGGCGCACTTCAAACCCGACCACGGCGGGGTTGGCGCCCAACTTGCTGCCTTCCCGTTCCCGATAGACGGACACCTGTCCCACCAGCGCGGCATCCGCCTTCAGGCGTCGGGCAACCTGCCGGGCGACTTCCTTTGAAATTGTCTCCGCCGGGCGGACCCCGAGCTGATCCAGCGCGGCCTGGGCTTCGTCGGGTGAAATCACCAAAAGATCCTCCCGCACATGGAGCTTTCGAAAGAAGACCCGCGTGACGGTATGGGCTGCATGGGGGGTCACAACCTGGGTCGGTTGATCCAGCCGTTCGGAGGGGGGAGGCATCGCGATGGAAATATCGGACCGCTTCACGCCTTCCGGCACGGTGGGCTCGGGCACTTGGGGCGTCACGACCTGTGGGGTCTGAAGGGCTCCGAACGGCAGCACGGCGATGGTCTGGAGGGGGTATTTCTCCAGCTCCGGGTAGGTGTCCACCTGCACCTTGGACGGCACGCAGGCCCCGACTACGAGGAGCAAACTCGCCAGCAGGGCCGCCGGCCCTCCGGCGGCGGTCGTCAGGCGGACTTTTCCGGCGGGGGGCCTCGAGG